>JAJYYP010000011.1 GCA_021800855.1 archaeon
GACGGGAGCGACTTCATCTGCTCCGCTAGGGCGGAGATGAGCTTCCCTGACGGGACGTCGTGGGCACTGACCATAACGTTTCACGCGGTGAATTTCGAGCCCTGCTAGACGGTATTTAAGCTTCCTTCACTACTTTGCGATTTACGTGGCCGCAGTCGAGGCAGGTCACCCGGACCACTGTCAGCTTCCCGTGGCCAAGGCGGACCCTGGCGTTGACCCCGGGGACGAGGAGGCCCTTGCACCCGTGGCATGTGAAGGATCGGAGGTGCCGTTCGAGGCGCACGTTGAACTTGAGCTTCACCTTCCGGGCGAGGGCAGCCTGGGCCTTGGCCATGGCGGGGTCGGTGTGGGACAGGCTGACCGCGGACTCCGTCAGCGCCTTCACCACGGAGGCCGCCTCCTCCTTCGCGCCTCGCCGCTTCACGCCCGCCGGGGGCCGCAGAAGGTCTTAACCGTGCGCCCAGGGACGTGGAAGGGGTTGCTGAACTTCGTCCTGGCGGAGTCGGCCCTGGAGCTTGTCCCAGATGGGCTTTGGAGGAGGCCCGCTGTGGCGGCGGACGCCAGACGCAGAGGGAAGGAGCCTGGAGGGATACTCTTAGACAGGAGCTTTCACCACTCTGCGATCGCGGGTCTGAGAGACGCCGAGAAGAGGGGGAGGCCCGATCTGGTGCACGCCGCCCTTCTCAGCGTGACGGGGGCGCCGCTATACCTGGAGGGGAGGATGAAGGTGTGGGTCCACACAAGCGCAGGGATGGCTGTCGAGATCGCGGAGAAGACCAGGGTCCCGAAGAACTACATCAGGTTCAGAGGGCTGATGGAGGAGGCGCTCGCGGGAGGTTCCGCGGGGGAGCTGGTGCGGGCGCGTCCCATGGGGATAAGGGAGCTGGTCGGGAGTATGCAGCCAGACAGGGTCTTCGGGCTGTCGGTCTTGGGGAGGCAGGGGACGGCGGAGGGGCTCGCGAGGGAGGTAGCTTCGCTGAAAGCCCCGGCCGTGGTCGTGGGGGGATTCCCAAGGGGGCACTTCGGAGAGACGATGGCCGTCATAGACGAGCTGGTGAGGATCGATCCCAGGCCCCTGGAGGCCCACGTGGTGGCGGCGAGGGTGGTCTACGAAGTCGAGAAGGCAGAGGGCGAGTTCAAGGATTAAAAACTCATGCTGGCGCTCGCCCGGTCGTGCGGTCGTCGTCCAGTTCTCTCTGAGAGGACAGTCTGGTCCAGGACATCAGCCCTCCAAGCTGGTAACCCGGGTTCAAATCCCGGCGACCGCACTTAATCCTCTCTCTTGTAGGCTGAGAGGTTGGCTGCTGCAAAAAATCAGAAAGAACCGCAGTAGTCAGTAGGCCACGACAGGCATTACTACGGGAGCAAGGCAGAATAGGAGCGCCTCTGAAGAGAGGCGCCAGCGGGTCCACCATGCTGGGTATGACCCTCTCAGCGGGGCCGGCTGCGTCTTGGTGGGGACGCGATGAGTTAAAAGCCTGAAAGGAGAGAACATCGTGTGCTGCAGGCAACCCTGAACGGAGGGCTCACGAAGGCAGACCATCCTGCGGTCCCGGTCTCGACACAGGAGCTCGTTCGAGACGCAAAGGCGTGCGTCCATTACGGGGCCAACGCCTTCCACATCCATCCGCGCGATGCGAAGGGGCGCGAGACCCTGAACCCCGAGATTGTCGACGACGTCGTCAACAAGGTCAAGGCAGCATGCGGGGTAGCAGTCGGTGTCACAACAGGCGCATGGATTGAACCCAAAGTCAGGCTCCGGGTAGCTCAGGTTCGGCGGTGGACCTCTCCTGACTACGCCACAGTCAACCTCTCAGAGGAGGGGTCGACCGAGGTGATGCGCGCGCTTCTCGAAGCTGGCGTCGGCATAGAAGCCGCAGTTTGGACCATGGAAGATGTGCATCGGCTCGAGGCTTCTGGACTGTCCGACAGAGTGCTGAGGGTCTATGTGGAACCATTCCGCATTCCGGCCGCGGGGGCCGTCTCTTTCGTGAATCGAATTCACCAAGCTCTTGACAGCCTCGGTATGGAAGCGCCTAGGCTCCAGCATGGTGACGGTGCAGCAACCTGGACCCTTTTGAGAGACGCCGTCCGGAGGGGAATCGACACGCGCATCGGCCTTGAAGACACGCTGCGAGGGCCGGATGGCAAAGCGACGAGAAGCAACGCCGATCTGGTCAAGGCCGCCCACAAAATCTGTTCGGCCCCGCCATCAAAGCCCTAGGAGGCGCTTCTGAAGGAAGCCGATGGACCCATGTTGGTGCAAGGGATGAGATTCTGAAACTGGGGACGGTTCCGCCTGATTCGCCTACGACAGTATTACGTCAGCTGCGCGCTCACCCAAGAAGGAATAGCGCCACCGATGTGCGTGTGATTGGTTTGCTTCTCTGATTCTCCTGCCCACTAGCACATACGCACGGACTCAGGTACAACCGAGAGAGGGCCCCCTGTGCTACGGTAGGACCTTGTCCCTCCACTTCCTTCTGGCGACGAAACAGAGCAAAACGCTCCCTCCCACGAGTGTTGGTACTGCTAGTGGAAAGAAGGCGCATGCACCTTTTCAGCGAGGGGCGTGAGAAATCGAGCCCTTACGTAAACCGATTGGGTCGGGGTCGTCGGCTTACTGGTAAGCCGCTGTTACTGCGAACCCCGTGGAAAGACCGACGCCATTATACGGGTCCTAAGTTGGTGGAGCCCGTCTCCCCGCTTCGCTGAGATTCTGATCGAGGCGAAACCACTGAGAATCTGTTCCTGCTCGATTCGGCCCGCCAACCCATCTTCAAGACGGTCGACCTTATTGAGCACCAGAAGTATCTTCTTCGGGTCGACCTCCAACCCGTGCAGAGTCGTCCTGCAACTCTCTAGCTTTATCCGAATGCTTTCCACTGGCTCACCCGCGTCTATCAGAAGGAGGATGAGGTCTGCGTATCTGAGCTCGTCCAACGTAGATTTGAACGACTCGAACATGTACGGAGGAAGCCTTGAGATGAAGCCCACGGTATCGGACAGCATTATCTTCTTTCTCGAATCTGCGAAAGCGACGGCTCTCGTCGTCGTGCCAAGGGTCGTGAAGAGTCCGGGCGATTCTTCCTTCGACTCAGAAGCGAGTCTGTTGAAGAGCGTAGTCTTTCCGCTGCTGGTGTAGCCCGCGAGCGAGACGAACGGCATGTTGAGTTTTCGTCGCTCGGCGGTGTAGAGCTCCCTGTTAGTGCGGCTCTTCTCTAGTTTCTGTCCTATTAGGACCATCTGGCGTTTCAGCGCTCTGATCTTGACGTCGACCGCCGACTCGCCCATCCCGGAGAAGCCTGCCCTCTCCCCCTTGACAGAAAACCTGACTGCGTCCTTCGCGCGGGGCATCTCGTATCGAAGCTCCGCCAGACGGACCTGCAGCTTCGCCTCCGTCGTGTTCGCCCTTCTTGCGAAGATGTTCAAGACCAGCCTCTCCCTGTCGACGACCTCGGCTTGCGTCACTTTGGAGAGGTTGTTCGCCTGGGACGACGTGACGCTTTCGTCTATGATGACTGTCTTGGACCCGTTTCCTGCGACAATCTCCTGCAGCTCCTGGGCCTTGCC
This sequence comes from archaeon, assembly GCA_021800855.1. Taxonomy (GTDB): domain Archaea; phylum Thermoproteota; class Nitrososphaeria; order Nitrososphaerales; family Gagatemarchaeaceae; genus UBA183. Next base: position 3,574 of record JAJYYP010000011.1, read on the forward strand.
AACGCCGACTCCGTACTCGGACCTGATTATCTGCTTCTGCGTGATTACTTCTTGGACCCTATAGCCGGCGGCCTCGGCGAGTTCGAGGATCTCCTGCCTGCTGAATAGGTCAGGGTAAGTGATTACGGTTGCCTTATCGCCTGACCCTCCCCTTCCAGCGAGAGCATTTTCGGCTATATGGTGCATAGTTGTTGCCCCCTGCTCAGCGGCCGTAGTGCTGGCCTATGCACCTATGATGAGACCCGACGGGGTTGTATGGAGTCCACCTGGTCCCGGTCCTCATCCAGATAATCTCCTGACCGCATCTGTTGCAACGATGACTTTCTGACTGTGGCATCTTCACTCTACCTTCGAACCCTCACCGTGGTAGGCCTGGCGCGCGACCGAGGCATGGATGCTTGAAGCCAGCATCTTCTTGACCTGTGCAGATGTCAGCTTGTCTGCATCGTACTCCACGGTCACCGAGCCCAGGATGTAGTTGATGTCGACCCTGACGATTCCTTCGAGTTTGGCTGATGCACGTCTGAGCCTTCGAGCCTGCCCCGGCTCGGTCAGACCTCGCGTCTTCAGGATGGCTGTTGCGCCCCTCTCTCCGCTTGTCATCGCAATCCGGCTCTTCGTGGGACGCGAAAGCTATTGAACCCGGCGTATTTTCTGCAGTCAACTGCAATGGAGGACGGATGACCTTGACGGCCAGGGGGCTGGTTTTCACTGAATCTCGAAAGACACGGCGTTCTCGTCCTGCAGGAACTTCGGTGGCCTCCCCAGCGGCTCGAAGATCGCCTGGACGTAACGTTGCAGAAACAAGCTTCCCTTAGGCCCGAAATCATGCGAGAGGGTGACATTGACCTTTCCTCCCCGTACCACCTCGCTGAATTCGAACAGGTTCGTGTAATCAGCGGTGGTTCTCAGATAATCTAGCGCGGTGTCCACAGTGAGCTCCCCCCATTTGGCTCTGATGTACGTCTTCGGGACATCCTTCCCTGCTGAATTGCCAGCTTCGACTATCGCCTCGTCAGTTGCTGCCTGCAAGAGGTGCATGAAGCTTGACGCCGGGAGCTTCAGCATGTGGAACCTCCTCATCGGCCGATCATAGTTTGCGTACGTGAGAAGGAGCTGATTGAGCATGGTGTTGACGCTGACATTCTGCTTCCTCGAGTCTTCTTGGAGGACCTTGAGGGCAGATTCGTCCAGCCTGAATGACGCTGTAGTGGTCTTAGGTCTCAAGGGCCGCTCCCCGTTTGTCCGGGTTCGCCGTTTTATTAGCTTGTAATCACGCCTGAGGGACTCAAGTGGATTCGCCCGCAGATTGCATCCGGGTGCAAAAAATACCTTGGCTCTATATGCAGGATGCCTCCACTGTTGCTCGTGAGTGAAGATGCAAACGAACCAGGAAGCGAAGAAGCCAGAAACATCAACCAAATCCGCCGGCCGAGTCAGGGACTCTCTTTGGCGGATCAAGGGCAGGTTACACCGCTAGAGACATCCCGTGAAGTTGTTTTTGGGTGTGATAGGTGAGCGATGATGTCAGAGGCTTCGTTTGTGACGACGTCGACAGGGCAGCAGGTCCTGATTCTGCGAGAGGGGAGCACTGAAAGCCGAGGAAGGAGGGCGCAGAGCAACAACATATCCGCAGCCAGGCTGATTGCAGGGATAGTGGAGACGTCCCTTGGGCCTAGAGGGATGGACAAGATGCTGGTCGATTCCTTGGGCGATGTCACCATCACCAACGATGGCGCGACGATGCTGAAGGAGATGGACGTACAGCATCCGGCTGGTAAGATGATAGTTGAGATAGCGAAAGCAGTGGACAACGCTGTCGGCGACGGAACTACGTCGTCGGTGGTCCTAGCGGGAGCCCTCTTGGAGAATGCTGGAGAGCTGATAGAGAAGGGCGTCCATCCGATGGTCATCGCCAACGGTTACAGGACGGCCGCGGACAAGGCCCGAAGGATTCTGGATGAGATTTCAATCGGCGTGAAACCCGAGGACAGGACTACGTTGACAAAGATCGCCCGGACCAGCATGGGGTCCAAGCTGATCGCAAACGACAGCGCGACCCTCGGGGCCATGGTGGTCGAAGCTATTCTCCAGATTGCGGCGAAGACACCCGAGGGAGCATACAGGGTCGACGTTGACGATCTGAAGGTGGAGAAGAAGCCGGGAGGCTCCCTCAAAGATACTAGCTTCACGAGGGGGGTCATCCTGGACAAGGAAGTGGTTCACTCAGGGATGCCGAAGCGGATAGAGAAGGCGCGGATAGCGCTGGTCAACTCTGCTCTCGAGATAGAGAAGACAGAGTTTGATGCTAAGATCAGCATCGACAAGCCGGCACAGATACAGCAGTTTCTCGATGAAGAGACGCGCATGCTGAGGAGCATGGTTGACAAGGTCTCGGAGTCTGGGGCCAACGTCCTCATATGCCAGAAGGGGATCGACGAGATGGCCCAGCACTACCTCGCGAAGGCCGGCATCCTGTCGGTGAGGAGGGTGAAAGAGTCTGACATGACCAAACTTGCGAAGGCCACGGGCGCAAGGATGGTGACGGGCCTCGACGGCTTGACGAAGGCAGACCTGGGGCAGGCAGGACTTGTCGAAGAAAGAAAGCTAGAAGACGACAAGTGGGTGTTCGTGGTGGACTGCAAAAACCCGAAGTCAGTGTCGATGCTCATCCGGGGCGGTAGCCAAAGGGTCGTCGACGAGGCTGAAAGGTCCGTCCATGACGCCGTCATGGTCGTCAAGGACGTTCTCGAGAATCCTGCGATAGTGGCTGGGGGCGGCGCCGTAGAGGAGGAACTCTCCTATCGCCTGATGAAGTGGTCGGCCACCGTTCGGGGGAGGGAGCAGCTGGCTGTGGAGAAGTTCGCCGAAGCCCTGGAGTCCATACCCATCGCTCTGGCAGTGAACGCTGGGTTTGACCCGATAGACACCCAAGTAGAGCTCAGGGAAAGCCACGGGGCAGGCAGGACTTGGACAGGGGTGGACGTCCTGGGGAAGGGCGTCAGGAACATGTTCGACAAGGACGTCGTCGAACCTGCTTCAGTCAAAGAGCAGATCATCAAATCAGCCACTGAGTGTACCTGCATGATCCTGAGGATAGACGATGTCATCGCCGGCGGCAGGCAAGGTCCTTCACCTCCTAGGGGCGGTCAAGGCGAGATGGGAGGAGCAGACTAGACCATGACGTTCGCGCGCAGGAAGAAGTGGGCGGTCATTCGGAAGCGCAGGCACTCTTCTCATCAGCACACTATTGAGCAGCGTGGTCTGCATCTCGCGAAACCCAGCTAGAACGAAACGTCTGTCTCCAGTATGCCGCGTCGGTCTTCGACTATCAGTCAGCGTTCGATTCGATAGAGTCAGAAGCAGTCAGAAGCACTCTCACCTCGGGTCGGAGGGAGGGGCACGGCGATTCTGGCCATGATGAGCGGGGCCTGCCTGAAGGAGGCGACGACCAGTGACGAATCTCTCAAAGAGGTCCTACTGGGTGGAGCCTATAGATTCTGCGGCTTGAGGGAAAGCGCACCGGGTCCGCGGTGCCGCTGATAAGAGAACATGAGCCACCTGCCGCACGCATGGTCGCGACGCCGGAGCTCTCATCAGATGCCGAGTGCTTCTCGTAGTCCCTTGTACCTGTTCCTGATTGTGACCTCTGTTACCTTGGCGGCCTCCGCTACGTCCTTCTGGGTCTTCATGTCCCCCTCGAGGGTGCAGGCCACGTACAGAGCAGAAGCGGCGAGCCCCATGGGGTCTTTGCCTGCAGTGATCCCTGTCTCCTTAGCTCGGAAAAGGATCTCGCGCGCCCTCCTCTGCGTCCTTTCAGAGACATTCGCCCTAGAAGCTATCCCTGACACGCACCTGGCCGCGTCGGCGACAGGCATCTGGAAGTCCATCTCCCTGTGCAGGAGCCTATACGACCTAGCGAGATCCTTCTTCTTGACGTTGCTCACCGCGGCCACGTCTTTGAGCGTCCTCGGTACCTGGCAGTCCCTGCACGCAGCGTAGAGGGAAGCGGCCATGATCGTGGTTATCGACCTTCCTCTCACAAGGTTCCTCTCCAACGCCTTCCTGTAGAAATAAGCGGCCTTCTCTGTGACTGCTTCCGATACCGTGAGCTTGTCGGCGTATCTCCCGAGCTCGCTGAACGCCTGGCGGAGGTTCCTGTCAGCCGACTCGTGGACCTGGCTCCTCCTATCCCAGGTCCTCATCCTCTCGACCGTCGACTTCATTGACCCTGACAGCAACCTCCCCGACGCGTCCTTGTTCTGTCCGCCGATCACGGTAGCCAGCCCCATGTCGTGTATCGCGATAGACGTCGGGACCCCTACCCTCCTGCGGTCCCCTTTTTCGTCCCCCGAGAAGGACCTCCACTCCGGACCCGTGTCCGTGATCTTCTCCTTGATGACCAGTCCGCACTCTGCGCAGTAGTACTCCGACCCCGTGCCGTCGAGGACGAGACTGCTCTTGCCGCATCGAGGGCATTTGTCCGAACTCCTCTCCATCTTCAGGAGCCGCGAGAAATTGGTGCTTGTTTCTAACTCGGGTCACTAACAGAAGTATCCTGTACTTCGGAGTTTGGAGCGCTATCGCTCTATATAAAGGACAGGTCGTCCGCTCCCAATTTGGGAGCCTGCTGCCTCTATCTGAATCCCAAACCTGCTGAATCCATCGTCCTGACGCAGTCTTCGCACATGAGCCCCCGGGGGGTCCTGTAGAGACGTTCGACCTTGCCGCACCGGGGGCAGGCCTTCGGGAGCTTTCGAGGCTGCTGGACTGCTCCCGCTTGCCTCATCGGCCTATCGCCTTCGGGAGCGCCTGGCGTGTCTTATGGCCGCCAGTCTTGGAACCCATATGGCAGACGGGATGGCCGGCGAGCCACATCTGTCGTAGTGTCCGAAGCGTTACGTGCGACCATGACTGGGTTTGGCTGACCACGAAGCGTTAAGCTCCGCGCCTCTATTAAAGGCGGGCGAAGGCCATGTCCAAACCCTATTAGTGAGGCGTGTTAGGTCTCCTGCATTGGAGTCCGGGGAGAAGGGCCACGAAGCGAGGCTGAAGGAGATTCTGACCGCATACAACGAGGCGTGGACGAAGTACTGGGACTCGTACATAAAGCTCCAAGATCAGCTATATGAGAGCCTCCGGGCTGGGAGAGAGGTCTCCTGGCTAGCCGCGACCGATGAAAGGAAGCTCAGCGAGATCAACCAGGTGCAGCGATCTCTTTTCGAGAGCATGCCTCGACGGCTGGACTACTCCCCCCTCGGGCAGATAACCCACGACATGAGCAGCGCGCCAAACAAGATCAAGAACCTCGAGGCCGCTCTGGTGAAGGCTGACGATGGGTGCAGGAGCCTGGAAGCTGCGATAGCCCTGATGAAGGAGAAAGTAGAAGCCATGAAAGAAGCCATCAGCGCTGCCGGTTCTTGAGCGGAGCGACCTCAGGACGCTTGAGACTCGCCCCTGCTTTCTTTCCAGGAGGATGTCTCTTCGGCGCCGACTAGGCGCATCTGGGAGAGCCCTACGCTTTGGATTTGGCACTCTCGCGCTCTGCAGACTTGCGGAGCCGGTTCAGTTCGGCGATCTTCTCTTTGTACTCCCGCTTCTTCTTTTTGTTTCCTTGAGTCCGCGCCTGGTCGTATAGCTTCCTGAGCTTCTCTTCTTCTACGGCGTAGTCCGACAACCATGGAGACAGAGAGTCATCGTCTAGTTATGTCTTTCAAGACCCCCCGACAACGTTCTCCGCTCCGGCACGTCATGATCGCATCCTTGTTCGCGGCGCTGAAAGGAAAGACTGTGCGGAGGGAGAGGTAGGTTTGGACAACCTTCGGCCCGGCCACGTCAACGAACACTATGGCAAAGCAGCGCTAGGTCCGTTGAGCGAGTCGTCGAACCACGAGCCTGGGCTTGAACTCGTGCTGTTTGAACGCCTGGGTGAGGCGATGGCGGAATCGAATTCTGCGTGCAGGCTCTATCTCGAGATGACTGGGAATGGAACCTACTTCGGAACGGCTCTCCGTCGCCATCCAGTCATGGCATCAGGGCCTTACGATAGACCGTCAATCAGTGCATCATCCGCCTAGGAGGTGAGTCATAGCTGGACGGGGTTAAGGCCTACGCCCGCCATTGTGTTACGCCGGGGTGCCGGAGCCTATGACGTACACAATGACCCTTTGATTGCGGCGGCCTTCCTTGAAGACGTGATATCCAGTAGGGCGCCAACCAGGGATCCCGAAGTCGTGAGAAACCACTCTGGTGCCTCCCCGAAGTTCTCCGATTAGTTTCCGCTTCAGCCTCGCGTTTTCGTTCGCGCTTTGATACAGGGTGACGACATCAGCCTCTGAGATGTCCACGTCGTCATAGTTCGCGTTGACTATCGTGACATTCCCGAGATTCCGTGTCTTCCTTAGCGCGATGGAACAGAGCTTCTGCTTCTGCTCGATCCCTACCACCTTTGTAGCATTGTAATCGCGTGCCGCTGCGACGACGATTGCGCCATCCCCGCAACCAAGGTCGTATACGACGGCCCCCGGCCTCACACCGGCTAGGGAAAGCATCTTCTCGACCACGAATGCCGACGTCGGATAGAAAGCAGCACCCAAACGCCGATGAGCCTTTCCGCTGAAGCATTAAGAATGTCGCCCCTGCTCCTATGGCTGATACGACCCAGTCGTTCCGACTGCTGGAGCGTCACTGGAATAAGTCGCGCATTTCCTTCAGAATCTCCCTCACGACTGCTTCTCTGAGGTCGAGATCCTGCGAAAGCCGCTCCACGTCCATGTCGTGCTCTTCTAGGATGTGATAGATTACCCGCTTCTTCGTCGTGCTTTCCACTTTATCGATCGCCTTCGTGGCGGAACCCATGGCTTTGTTCCGGATGTAAAGAAGCGCGGCCCGCTCCTCCTCGAGCTCCTCCAGCTTACGGTCTAGACGCTCAAGAAGCCCGGAGATGACCGACACGTCACCCGGCTCTTCTCCTGAGACCCTCGAAGCTTCGGCCATGATTTTGGTGCCCTCGGGGGAGAATCTCTTCCCGCTGATAGACCCGAACGACAGTCCCTTTTGGATGAAGAGGTTGGGCGCCAGGTCGAGGGTGATTGACACGCTCTTGGCGAGTGAGTAGGTCCTCCTCCGGGGTCCGCTGTCGCTGGGCTCCTGGGAGGAGGCGACCAGCCCCGCCTGCTCCATCGTCGCAAGGTGCTTCGCGACAAGCGCCTGGCCTAATCCCAGCTCCTTCGCCAACTGCAGGGCATAGCCAGGGCTCTGACTCAGCCTCTTTACGATCTTCCTCCTTATCGGGTTTTCCAGCATTTCGAGGAAGGTGTCTAGTTCCTCCTCCTCCATGCTCATATCACATGGGGCACCTCCATCCTCGTTTCAGGTTCAACTGGATCGCGTGAAAGGGACCACCCTGCGTCAAGATTCAGCCCCATGCAGCGCCGAGCGCTACTTCTTGCCGTCCTCCACCACTTTGTAGTCTGCGTCGCTGACGTTCGACCCAGCCCCCTGTCCTCCTGGGGTTGAAGTCTGCTTTTGAGCCTGCTGGTAGACCGATGCCCCAGCCTCCTGCAGGACCTTCCTTAGGTCCTCCAGCTCCGACTTGATCCTGCTGGACTCCTTACCGTCTACCGCGTTCTTCAGACGCTGGACGGCGGCGTCTATCTTGCTGTCCGCGGCCTTGTCCAGCTTCCCTGCGAGCTGCTTCCTCGTCGCTTCTGCGGTGTAAATCATGGAGTCGGCTTCGTTCCTCAGCTCGGCCTCTTCCTTCTTCCTCCTGTCTTCCTCGGCGTACTTTTCAGCCTCTCTCGCGAGCCTCTCCTTCTCCTCCTTCGAGAGCTTGGTCGAGGCTGTGATGGTAATCCTGTTCTCCTTGCCGGTCCCGAGGTCCTTGGCCGCGACGTTGATTATCCCGTTCGCGTCGATGTCGAAGCTCACTTCTATCTGCGGGACCCCTCTCGGCGACGGGGGGATCCCGGTAAGGTTGAACATCCCTAACGAGACGTTGTCAGCGGCCATCGGCCTCTCCCCCTGGACTACGTGGATTGTGACCGAGGTCTGAAAGTCGGCGGCGGTCGTGAAGACCTTGCTGGCCTTCGTGGGAATAGTCGTGTTCTTCTCGACGAGCTTCTCTGTCAAGCCTCCTAGAACCTCGACCCCGAGGGAGAGCGGCGTGACGTCCAGCAGCAGTATGTCTCCGATCTCCCCGGCCAGCGCTGCCCCCTGCACGGCGGCCCCGATAGCCACAGCCTCCATTGGGTCGACGCCCCTTTCGGCAGGTTTCCCGATCACGTCCTCCACTGTCCTTCTGACCAGAGGCATCCGAGTCATGCCACCGATGAGCACCACCTTGTCGATGTCTTTCGGTTCCAGCTTGGCGTCTTCTAGGACCTTCCTGATCGGCCGCTCGATCTTCGTCACTATGGGATCCGCCAGCTCTTCGAGCTTGGCTCTTGTGAGCACAAAATGGAGGTTCTTCGGCCCGCTGGGACCGCTCGCGAGGAATGGGAGGTCTATCTCAGTGGAGATGATGTTAGAAAGCTCTATCTTGGCTCTCTCAGCCGCCTCCTTCAGCCTTGCCATCGCGGTCCTGTCGTTCCTGATGTCGAGGCCGGTCTTGCTCCTGAAGTCCTCGACTAGCAGATTGATCACCGCATTGTCGATGTCGGCACCCCCGGTCTGAGTGTCCCCGCTGGTTGCCAGTACCTGGAAGACGCCTTGGCCGAACTCCATCACAGTGACGTCATGGGTCCCTCCACCGAAGCTGAAGACAAGCACTTTCATAGTCTTGTCCAGCTTGTCGAGCCCGTAGGCGAGGCATGCTGCTGTAGGCTCGTTGATGATTCTTACGACCTCGAGCCCAGCGATCTCTCCCGCGTCCTTCGTTGCCTGCCTCTGATTGTCGTTGAAGTGAGCTGGCACGGTTATCACCGCCTTCTTGACAGGGTAGCCAAGGAAGGCTTCAGCGTCCGTCTTGATCTTCTGAAGGATGAAAGAGCTAATCTGTTGCGGAGTATACTCCTTCCCGTAGAGCCTGACCTTGTAGTCTGTCCCCATCTTCCGCTTGATCTCGAACACCGTCCCGTCGGGGTTTGTGACCATCTGCCTCTTCGCTGGTTCTCCTACCAAGAGCTGGCCGTCAGACGTGAAGGCGACCACTGACGGGAACATCTTGCCGGCTGCGGTCGGCCCCTCGGCGCTGGGTATGACAATAGGTCTGCCGCCTTCGTAGAGGGCGGCGGCGGAGTTGGTTGTCCCCAGGTCGATGCCGATTATCTTCTTTTCTGCCTGGCTGCTCATTCGCGTTCACCTAACCGCAAAAAAGTCTGGGAAGGGCTCACTTCAGGGCTACCTTCTTCAGTTTGCTCGAAGTGGGCTCCTTCTTCGGAATCCTCATGCTGAGGATGCCGTCTTTCATGGTCCCTTCGACGTTCGCACCGAGGATAGGCTCGGGGAACTGGATGACCCTGTTGAATGCGGAATAGGTCCTCTCATGGCTGACGTACTTGGCGCTCTGTCCCTTGTTCTCTGACTGCACCTGCGCAGTGAGCTGAATCACGTCGTCGCCCACTTGGACGTCTATGTTGTCCTTGTTGAAACCTGGGAGCTCCGCTGTCAGCTCGTAGTAGTCGCCACGGTCCACCACGTCGATGACCGGGTAGCGAGTAGTGAGAGTCTCAGGGAGTGCGGGCGTCATCCCCCATGGCTGGAGAAGAGGCGAGCCAAAGGGTTGATCCAATGCCCACGGAGCGGAAAGGAACGGAGACATGAGGTCGTTGAAGGAGCTCCTGAAGCTCTCGACTATCTGGTCTAGACTGTTGGCGAGGTTTGTCTGGGCCAGAGTTGGTACTTGAGGCCTTGTCTTCGAAGGGATCACGTCGTTGTTCCTCCTCGAATTTGTTCTTGTGCTCATGTTTTCGTACCTCCAGTATACTACCCTTAGTAGTATAGTATAAATAAATCTTTCTGCAGACAGGGTCTGCCCGCTTCTCTTTACTCTGGTTGGACATGAGTCCCTCCTAGGCAGAGGGCATCGCCACCCTGGAAGGGGCTACCTTGGGAAATGGAAGAAGCGACCACTCAATTGCTACCGTCACATCTGGATTTGACGTAGGCCAAGTCTAGGTCCCGGCGACAGGGAGCTCTTCACCTCTTCCTTCTGCCCTCCCGGTAGGCCCTCGCGTCCTACTGTGCCCGTATCCTCTTGCTCTCCTGTGCCCGTCTGAGCCCGCACGTGAACAAGAGGAAGGGCGACGCAAAGGAGGGACAGGTTGCGGCTCGTTTTAGCCCTTAGCTCTCTCCGATGCGCTGACACTCTCTTTCAATAGCGCCCCCGCCTCGGATTCCCCTTCAGGTACCCTCCTCACTCGAAAGCGTTCCCAGAAGATTGGCGAACTTGAGAGGGCTGCTTACCGTGCAATGCACGATCTCGCCCGGCGAGGCGCAGTCCGGCTCCGGCGCCCCGGAAAACAGCCTCTGCCCAGCCCGTGGCTCGCTTTTGGCGGCCCGGCGGCCCGCTGTTATGCTCCTAACGCTTCATGCATGCACTGTTGAAAGGGGCGGAGCCATCTGCAAGGAGCCATCTGCAAACCTCGCAAGATTTGTCTCGTTTGCATCCAAACCATAGCATGCGGAGTGGTTCGGCTAACAGGACTTGTTTAATAGGGCCCGGAAAGCGTGAAAACTGTGAATCAAACCCAGCCGGAGGTATGCGTGACCCACCGGGTCAGGCTCCAGTCTGATGGAGGGTCCTCCGAGCCCACGTGCCCTGTCTGCGCTCAAATAAGCAACCAAGAATCGCTTCGCAGGCGCTCCCGGAGACGCTAGTACGGCAGAGTGCCCCGGGGTGCGCCCCGGCGCTCGGCCCCATCCTCTCCGTGATTCTGCCTTCGCCCCTTTATTAAGGGGCCCGCGGGCACTAACCCATCGGACGGAATAACGGTAGGACAGGTGATTTCTATTGAGTTTCGGTCAACGAGGAGGGTATGGCAACAGAGGAGGGTTCGGAAGAGGTTCCGGGTCCTTCAACAAGCCGGTTGAGGTCGGGAAGGAGTACAACGTGACTATCTCCGACACCAGCAGGCGAGGAGAAGGGATTGCCAAAGTCGAGGGATTCATCGTCTTCGTCCCTGGCACGAAGGTCGGCCAGAATGTCAGGGTGAAGGTGACACAGGTCTCCCAGCGGTTCGCATCTGGACAGGTCGTGGAAGGTTCAGCAGCACCTGCCTCCGAATCCAGCGGCGCGCCGACGAATTAGGTCGGTGGCTCAGGCCGCCGAGTTGTTGGTTGACTCTCGAGTCAACCACTTCCTCCGTTATCTTATTTTGCATCATAGAAGTCGGTGCCATGGGCATCGCGTCTCCCGCGTGTCTGAATCCCTCGTGAAAGCCAGTTTGAGAGAAGTCTGAGACGCCGCTCCGGTCCAGTCGCTGGGGCGGACGCCATGCGCGAGAGTCCCACCCTCAGCGGGCATGACCACGTCCCATCTTGCGGATGACGGAGGAGATGGGTCGCGGCGCCATCACGGTGGGATGAGGGTCGGTTCGGAACCCTTACTTTCTAAGGCCGGCCTCGTCTGCTCTCCCTGGGCAGCAGAACACCCGGAGGGCAATGGCGGGTCAGGGAGAAGCTATAACTGGCTGCCCCGGGCTGAAGAGACATGCCTTTCCATCAGGTCGACATATCAGAGAAGCCTGTTGTGTACCGGGAGGCGGTCGCCAAGGGACGAATCAAGCTCAAGCGGTCCACATTAGAGCTGATAAGGCAGAGGAAGCTGGAGAAGGGGGACGCAGTCTCCCTCGCCGAGGTGGCTGCGATCTCAGGGTCCAAGAGGACGCCTGAGCTGGTGGCTCTCTGCCATTCACTGAAGATAGAGGAGGTCAAGCCCAGTGTCAAGCTCGGTGATGGGTGGGTTGAAGTGACGGTGAAGGTCGCGACCCACGAAAAGACTGGCGTCGAGATGGAGGCGCTGACGGCCGTGTCGGCTGCACTGCTCAACATATGGGACGTGACGAAGGCGTACGAGAAAGACGCCGACGGACAGTATCCTGGGACCGCCATCGAGTCCATCAAGGTCGTGAAGAAAGTAAAGGGAGCAATGCAGCACCACTTGTGACCGAGGCGGAAGGAGGCCCGGAGCCTGGTGTGCAGAGCGAGGGACTCCCACGTCGCAGGTAGCCGTATGAGGGCGCGCCCGCTTCACAGTTCATGGCCGGCGGATTGTGGTCCCGTTGTTCATAATGTACGTCTGCCCGGCCAGTCTTCCGTCCTCTTCGTTCTGGGTGGTGAAGAGCATGTCGATGCCTGCGTCCGACACTAGCTTTCCGTATGATATGACGAAGTTCTCCTTGTCATCTAGCAGGGAGAAGACTTCGTCCACCAAGATGACCTTGGGGGATGCGAAGAGGGCTGTAGCCAGCGACACCCTCCCCCTCATGCCGAGGCTGAGGCTCTTGACGGGTCCCCCGAAGTCTATTCCAAGCACTTCCTTCGCCTTCACTATCGCTTCTTGAGGCGCTGCCTTGCCCTTGAGCTTCGCCCCCCATCTGAGGTGGGCTTCGATGTCGAGGTGAGGGATGCATGACGACGGTGTCACCATCACTATCCCCCTCCTCTCCACCGGGAGTTCGGAGACGTCTGCTCCGTCCACCATGACCGGGCCTTCTGATGGTATGAAGCCTGCCAGGGCCCTGAACAGGGTGGTCTTCCCCGACCCGTTCTTTCCCGCCAGGCATGCGGTCCCGCTGCACCTGATGTCTGCCGACAGCTGGAAGTCACCAAGCCTCGACTTCACACTCGCCTCTATCAACGGCGGTTCCTCCTTCCGAAGAGATGCCCTGCCACGGCGATTGGCAGGGAGACCAGTATCATCACCGCCGATGCTGTCACGGCAGCTTCTAGGCCGCCGGGGATGGCCCCGTTGAAGAGCTGGAACACGGTGACCGAAGCGGGGCTCACCCCATTGAAAGGATACTGCAGCACGTAGAACGCGATTATCGAGATGGAGCCGAACTCACCCAGCGCCCTGCTCATCGCGACAAGGGAGGCGCTCGTCACGCCTGCACCCGAGTCAGGTAGGACTACCGAGACCAGCGTCCTCTCCCTCGAAGCGCCCATCCCCATGGCGAACTGCTCGGCGGAGACGTCCCTAGACTCGAAGTACGGCTGCATTGACTTCACGTAGATGGGCGCAGACATGATGACAAGGGCGATGATGAGACCGAGGACGCTGTCGAAGAAGTTGATCCCCAGGTGCAGAAGGAACTGACCGGTAGGTGTCAGCGGGCTGTCCAAGATGAGCAAGGCGACCCCTATGATCGGGTGGGGGACGCCTACTGGTACGTCCACGAGCGCCTCTAGGAGAGTGTCATCAGACCTCGCCAAGTGGTAGGCGAGCGGGGTGAAGAACACGAAATCTACCAACGCCGCAACGGCAGATGAGACGAGGGAGAGTTCTATTGAACGGAAGATGACCGGGGCGAAGCCCTCAGGCGAGCGGAGCGGACCCAGCCCATAGTAGAGCAGGACCAATATGGGGACAAGGAGAAGGAAGACGACTGCGAAAGACATGCCTCTGAGCCAGTTCATGTTCAGACCAGGCTTCTATGGCAGCGGACCGGAGTCCTCCAAGAGCCCCTGGGATACCAGCTGGGTGATGGGACCAGGGGGGGTGACGTTGCTGTAAAGCTGGGCGGGGGTCAGTGGGAGGAGCCCGTAGGCCGAGAGGCTCTGCGCGTTCTCCACCACGTATTTGACGAACTTGAGTGCAGATGCCTGATGAGACCCGTCCAGCGGGACGGTGACGCTGAGCACTATGGCGGAGCCGACGGTGGTCCCGGCGGAGTCGTGGAAGGAGAACCTTGAGTAGAACGTCCCGAGCGACGGGTTGCCGAAGTTGACCTGGGGCTCCAGCTGGACGTACATAAGATGGTCCGTGATGGCTGCAGACTTGTAGATGAAGAGGAACTGTATCTGCCCTGACTGCAGTGGAGCTACTAGGGCAGCCGCTGAAGCCCCGGTGACGTTCCCGCCGTCCTCCGCCAGGCGCGAGGTGTAGGCGCTCGTGTTACCCCCCGAGTAGAGGTAGCCCGCAGCTTCCAGGGCGAGCCAGCCTCTGAGGCCCGCGGGGTCCGAGACAGGGTCGGAGATCCCCACCTTCACGCCCTCTGATGTGAGCGAGGTGAAGAACGCGTTCCATCCCGCGGTTGTGTTAGTCTGGGTTGCACTGTTCCCCTCTGCAACTACGGCAGGGGAGGACGTGTTAGAGTATGCCAAGACGAGCTGGTCGGAAGCGAAGCCAACGGCCCAGCCTGGCGATTCGCTCTTGAGATACTCCGGGCCAGTGGCCGACAGCGCCACGGAGACAAAGATGTCGGCGGGAGACCCGGCCGCTATCTGGTCCGCGATGGCGAAAGAGCCCCCGGACTTCACGGGCGCGACTGGGATTCCGGTGCTATGTGAGAACGAGTTCAGGAGGTCTGTGGTCTCGGTTGCGTATGCGTCCGCCGAATAGGACAAGAGGGGTGATTGTGGACCCGATTTGACGTAGTATGTGTATGTCACACCGCCCACCACCACGACAGCCACGACAATCAGGGCTAGTACGATGTTGGAGCGGCCCCTCTTCTCGACAACTGACAAGCTGTTATGCAATTGGCTGCATAACGGGTCATAAATAGGTTTCCAAGCCAAGACTTAAGACGAGTGGGGGGGCCAAGAGAGTGTGGCACGCAACGAGGTTGAGCCGGTCCCGCACCTATCCCTCCAGAGCGAAGAGGAGACGGTACTGGACGAGGTCGACGCCATGCTGCTCCAGGCCTTGGCGGGGAAGAACTCCCTGACAGGAGCGGCCCGTGAAGCCGGGATATCCTACAGGAACGCGTGGGACAGGATAAGAAGGGCCGAAGCGAGGTCCGGGGTGAAGATCCTCGAGTCGAACGCGGGTGGCAGGGAAGGAGGCAGCTCGCGGCTGACGAAGGACGGCCAGGCGTTGCTAAGAGAGTTCAGGAGGGTTAAAGACTACCTGTCCTACGCACTGGACGACAGGGAGGCAGCTGGGAACGTGCGCTACAAGCTCAGCGCCAGGAACGCCTTCGACGCGAAGGTCACCAAAATCGAGGGCGGAGAGGTGACCTGCATGGTGAGAATGTTAACGGTCTCGCCCTTCCGCCTGACGTCGATAATCTCCAAGGATGCGGTGGAAGACCTTGGGCTCAGGGAGGGCGACATTGTAAAGGCGGTAGTGAAGGCGACCGAGGTCATGGTTGCGAAGAGGGTCCCCCCGCCCATGAAGAGGGACACGACAAGAGGCAGGACGGAGAGCAGAAGGCGATTCCTGAAAGAGCAGAAGCTCCCGGCACGCTCGTAGGTTCAGATACGGATTCGCGAAGACGAGAGAGCCAGCTCGCATATGCACGACAGGCCCCGCGACGGTTAAATAGGAGCGACTTCTTCCGCATAACCGAGGAAATGATTGGCAATATAACCGACTGGGCCATACTGGCGGTCGTAGTCATCGTTCTCTTTGGTGGTGCAAAGAAGATTCCAGAATTGGCTCGTTCCATGGGCAAGGCGATGGGCGAATTCAGGAAGGGCCAGGCTGAGATAGAGAAGGAGGTCGCAGAGATACGGGCATCGACCGACATATCGGCTCCAGCGAGGGGCATCTCTCAGCAGTCTGTTAAGGACGCGACCCCCCAGGCGCACAAGGCTGTGAACGAGGACAACGAGTATGATCGCAGGCGCATAGCACAACTCGAGGAAGAGCTGAAAGAGCTCAAAGAGAAGGCTGGCGCGTAAGGTCACAGGCAGCCTTTAGAGAACGGAATTAAGGGCCGTTTCCCGGTGCCCCCCTGAGCGGATGAGGTTGTCTATCGGGAAAGCCGAATCTGGTCAGAAGGAACTGCCGGTTCTTGAACATGTGGCGGAGCTCATCCATAGGTTTCTCGTCTCGTTGGCTGCTTTCTTCGTGTTCTTCATACTCTTCTTCATCTTCGAGCCGGTGTGGGTCTACGTTGGACCGTTCAGGATATTCTATCCGTATCCAGACCTGTTCCATAGTTTCAGTACGGAGTTCTTCAACTTCGCGAGGCAACAGTTGCTCCCCCCCCACATGCTTCTGATCAACCTGAGTGCCTTCGATACATTCGTCGCAATCCTCTACACCTCGATGGCACTGGCGGCAATATTCTCGTCGCCTGTCTGGTTCTACGAGACAGCGTCCTTCCTTGGGCCGGCACTGAAGCAGAGGGAGAAGAGGATGCTACGGCTAATCCTGATTCCCGCATCCCTGCTGTTCCTGGCGGGCGGCCTGTTCGCCTACAAAATCGTGCTGCCAGTGATTTTCAAGTTCCTGTACGCATTTACCCTGTCCACGGGGGTTGAACCGACACTGGGGGTCGGCACCTTCGTGTCCACCGTGATCGCATACATCATCGCCCTGGGCCTCTCCTTCGAGATCCCGATAATCATGGTCGCGATAAGCTACGTCGGATTGGTGTCCTATGACACCTGGTTGAGGAATTGGAGGTATGCTATAGTGGGCTCATTCGTGGTTGCCATGTTCATATCACCGGGAGCGACGGGTGGGATCATAGAGACGACGATAGGACTGACGCTCAGTGGCCTTTTCTTCGGCGGGGCCTTGGCTTCAAGGTCGCTGGCGCTTAGGAAGCAAAAGCCGAAGGCACAGGATAGCCAGGACTAGCGCGAGGCCGTTCTGAGTCCGTCGGACCTGGCGAGGGCGCGCAACATAATGTTTGGCTGACAATACTTTCAAGCCTGAAAGGAGGCCGAGGAGGGCACATATGATACCTGCGGGGAACTCTCAGGCAGAAGGGTGGACGATGGCGAAGACGAGACCCGACTAACTTATACGGCTCCACCCACGCGAAGCCCACTGTGACCGAGGAGGAAGACGTAGACGCGGCCAGGAGGAAGATGTTCGTCAAGTACCTGCCTCACTTGGCTGTCTCGGCTATAAGTTTCGGCCTCTTTTCGTCCCCCACCAAGCTCCTTACTTCAGCCGTAGACAGGTACAACAGGCAGACAGAGGAGACGACAAAGAAAATGAACGATCTTTACCCGCTCCTCCCCTGGCTCGAGAGGCTCCAGCTGAACATCGAAGGCCCGCGCACGGTCTCGCTGGTGATGCGGAAGGAGGACATTGAAAGCGGCCTCGAACAATATCTCACCAGAAGGTTCCTGAGCCAAGGGGCTGGGGGCGCGAAGCTCGAGGTACCCCCCGGGAGGAGCGAAAAGGCCGAGTTCGACCACGTCTTGCGCCTGCCAGGGAAGAACGTCTACACGAAGACCGCAGGGACCATTACTCCATCAGATAAGGAGCGATACATGGAGATTGCGAAGCGGCTGAACCCATCAGAGGTGTGGCTTCTAATTGACGGCGGCGAGGATATGGACGAGCTTATGGAACCGGTCTTCGTCAACGAGAACACGGTGCTCCGTGGGAGACTCAAAACTGTCACCACCACAGAGATGCTGTCAGAGCTCTTC
The DNA here is from genome assembly GCA_021800855.1 of archaeon. Lineage (GTDB taxonomy): Archaea > Thermoproteota > Nitrososphaeria > Nitrososphaerales > Gagatemarchaeaceae > UBA183. The sequence goes on from JAJYYP010000011.1 coordinate 21,076, forward strand.
GGCAAGGAGTTCGACGTCATGGTAGAGCCGCAGGATGACGGCGCTGAGAGGGTCGTCCTCCATCTGCGGAGCTAGAGATAGGCGGTGGCAGGACCTGCTGCGGGAGCCAAAGCCCCATGAAGGTTAAAGACGACCCTCAGAGGCTGCATGCCGAACATCGATTTGGTCGCCCCTGCATCAGAATACGTCCGCGTCGCTCAGGCGCTCAAGGATGTTCTCGCATCGATGACAGAAAAGAGACGCATCGACACATTGAAGTCCCGGGACGCCTATGGGAGGGTCAGCGCCCAGGACGTCATCTCCCCGGTCGATCTCCCTTCTTCCACCATCTCTCGCATGGACGGCTTTGCCGTCAGGAGTTCGGACGCCGCAAGCGCCTCGGAGGGGAGCCCGGCGGCCCTGAAGATAGTCGACGACATAGGGCTTGGGGAGCAGCCCAAGCTCAGGATCCGACCAGGCGAAGCGGCGAGGGTGGCGACCGGCTCCTTTACACCCGCGGGGACTGACTCCGTCGTCCCGGTAGAAGAGGCCTCAGTGAAGGGAAACATCATCGAGGTCAGGCGCCCAGTGGAGCCCGGAAGTCACCGCTTCACTGCTGGCGCAGATGTGAAGAAAGGGAGCGTGGTTTTACGGAGAGGCGCGCGGCTGAGGGCTCAGGATATCGGCCTTGCCATAACGTTAGGCATCAGGAAAGTCAATGTCTATCGGACGCCCAGAGTGGCCATATTGGCTACAGGCAGCGAGCTCACCGATTCGGAAGTTCGCGGCGGAAAGACTCGGAACAGCCATGGCCCTTTCTTCGAAATGGTTGCCAAAGCCGTGGGATGCGAAGTGATCAACCTCGGCATAGCGCGCGACAGGAAAGGGGAGATACTTGGGAAACTCAGAGAGGGGCTCTCGTCGGCAGACATGGTTCTCACTACAGGGGGGACATCCATGGGTCCCTTCGACCTCGTGGACGAGGCGGTGAGGAGCTTGAGACCGAGGGCGCTGCACCACGGCATCAGGATGGACCGCGGGAGGGTCACGGGGGTAGCGGTGGTCGGTGGGAAGCCCGTGGTTATGATGCCCGGACCCATCCAGGGCGCCCTGAACGCCTTCGTCCTCTTCGCCCTCCCAGTCATCCAGAGGCTCTCCATGGCGGGGGACGAGACGATCAAGGTGAAAGCCAGGTTGACTAAGCGATGGGAGGCCAGGAGCAGGTTCTCAGATTTCACGAAGGTGGTCTATCTGAAGCTTACAGAAGGGGAGAGTGGGCTGGAAGCGGAGCCTCTCTCGGCAGAGACCGAGTCGATGTCGCTGTTGGTGAGATCTACTGCTGTCACCGTTGTCCCCGAGGAAGTCAGTTCGTTGGAGGTCGGCCGGGAAGTGGAGGCGATGCTCATTCCGGGCGTCTCATACTCGCTCTGAGGAAAGCCGGGCCAAGAGACGGCTCATCTTCCTGACGTCTGCCGGGACGTTTACATCGAGGGTCACCCCGGGGTCGTCCACCGCCACCTCCAGGACCATGGAGGCGTTCTTCTGCAAGAATCCCCTCGCCCCCTGGTCACCTCTGAGTTTCTGCAGGAGGGGAAAGAGCGTCCTGTCGAAGAGGACCGGGTTCCCCCTGCTCTCGTGAAAGGTCGGCACCACGACGGAGGCATTGGACTTCCTGCGGGCCAAGATCAGGGTGTTGATGGTTGATGCCTGCAGGGCCGGCTTGTCCCCTAACCCGACCAGGACGCCCTCGGTCAGGGGGTCGAGGCTCTTCAGTCCGACCCTCAGCGTGGAGCTCATCCCTGCCGAGGGGCGGGGGTTCACCACCACCCTGGCCCCTGGGGGACATCGCCATTGGATACCCGGCCTCACGACCACCAACACCTCCTTCACTTGGGAGGAGAGGAACGCATCGACGGCGTAGTCCAACATGGGCCGCCCCCATAGGAGTATCTGCTGCTTCGGCCGGCCCATCCTTTTGGACAGTCCGGCGGCAAGGATCAGGCCACTGAACAACGGACCCTGTACCTCAGCATCCTACTTCTGCTTTCCTCAGGTCTGACTGGACGGCAGCGCCTGGCGTCCCCCGGAGGAGAGCGAAAAATAAATAGCCGGCGGACGGCGAAGATGTTGCTTGAAGCAGTTCGAGTTTGCCAAAGTGGTGGCAGACCTGGTTGAGAAGGGGGAGCCGTTCGCTGTGGCGACTGTCGTGAAGACCGTGGGGTCGTCCCTGGGTAAGCCGGGGTTCAAGACAGTCATCTCGCAGGAGGGGGACGTACTTTATGGGTCCCTGGGAGGCGCGTGCCCCGAGTCGGCCCTTGTAGCTACGGCGAAGCAGACTCTGGCGAGCGGCCGGCCGAAGACTGTTACCGTCTTCCTGGAAGACACAGAGAAGTCTGTAGGGAGCGCTTTCAAAGCCAAAGGGGACGATGAGATACATGTAGAGACGAACTGTGGAGGAGAGATGCAGGTGTACGTCGAGCCCTACCTCCCCAAGTAGCGAACCTGCTCATCTGCGACGATGACGGAAAAGCGCAGTTAGGCGGACTTGATAGGGGCGCCCTCTACCCAGCGATTCTTTCCCCTGACCTTTTCCCTCTTCCATATCGGCAACGTAGTCTTGATCCTGTCGATGGCGTACCTGCACGCTTCGAAGGCCTCCGCCCTGTGTTCAGAGGAGACTGCTACGACGACGCTGACCTCTCCCACTTTAAGGAGGCCCTCCCTGTGGACCATGCTCACCCGCCTCACGGGCCACTTCTCCCTCACCTCGGCCTCTATCCGACGCAGCCCTTTCTCTGCCATCTTGGTGTAGGCCTGGTATTCCATCGCGTCCACGTCCCCCGCTTCGCTCCTCCTCCGGACGGTCCCGATGAAGACCACTGTACCCCCTGCGTCCTTGTCGGCTACCTCCGCCATTATCTTCTTGGGGTCGATGTCGTGCGCTGTTACCTCCCTCGTTCCAGAGCGAGCCATCCTACCCACCAGCCACCGGGGGGAGCACCCCTACCTCGTCGCCGTCTGCCACGGGCGCCGATGCGTCTACGACCTCCTGGTTGATCGAGAGCCTGATCGTCGCCTTCATTGGACGGAGTCGGGGGTATTCCCTGAGCAGGCGGTCTAAGAGGTCCCCTGCCGTCGACTTGCCTTCGAGGTTCACCACCTCGCGCCTCTTGCCCACGGCGTCTCTCGCTCCGGCGAAGTAGAGCACGGTCACAGACCCCACTTCCGCCTACCCTCCTATAGCGTTCATGTTCCTCGGCTTCTCCCAACCGTCCTTGATCCAGGGCATGTGCCCTACACCCTCCGGTTTCTTGCTCACGACCTCCTTCATGAACTCGGCCAGCTCGGCGTCCGACTTCCCCCCTCTGAGGAGGGGCTTGAGGTCGTAGTACTGCGTGTCGAAGAGGCAGGAGAGCATCTTCCCGTCAGAAGTGAGCCTGATTCTGTCGCAGTCGTCGCAGAAGGGGTCGCTCATGGGCGTAATCAGCCCGAGCTTCTCTCCGTCGTTGCCGAAGGACCAGAGCGAAGCGGTCTTCCCCTTCTCCCTCCCTATCGGGCGGAGGTCGTAGGATCGCTTCAGGACCGAGATTATGTCCTTCCCCGGCATGATGGCCTCCGGGGACCAGATCCCCAGTCCGTCCAGGGGCATGAACTCGATGAACCTTATCGACAGCCCCCTGGAGTGGGCGTAGTCCACCAAGTCCACTATCTCGTCGTCGTTGTACCCCTTGATCGCCACCGAGTTGACCTTGACAGGGTCCAGCCCGACCCGGACGGCCTCGTCGATCCCCTCGAGTACTCGGGGGAGGGCATCCATTCCGGATATCTTGCTAAACCTGTCCCTCTTCAGGCTGTGGAGGCTGACGGTCACCCCCCTCAGGCCCGAGTCTTTGAGCAGGCGGGCCTTCTGCTTGAGGAACCAGCCGTTGGTCGTCATGTCCAAGGTCTCAATGGAGTCGAGCCTTGAGAGTCTGGTTATCAGGGCCTCCAAGTTCCTCCTCAGCAGCGGCTCCCCGCCGGTTATCCTAATCCCGTCAATCCCTAGCACGGACAGCACCCGGGCGGACCGTTCTATCTCTTCGAACGACAGCTGATCTGCTTCGGGGAGCCACTTCACTTTGTCTTTGTCCGGCATGCAGAAGAGGCAGGCGAAGTTGCACCTGTCGGTAACTGAAATCCTGAGCTTCTTCGCTATCCGCCCCTTGCCGTCGATGAGGCGGTCGGCCAGCGGCTCTACTAAGGCCATCTAGGCGAATCCTACAATCGCTGCACAAAAACGTTGCTCAGCTGAGCCCGTACTTCCCTAGGAGAACGTGGCCCCAGGTGACTTCTGAGCCCCACGACCAGGATGGCACATGCGAACCAGCGGCGCCCCTACAATATAGGCCCGAGGCGCGGCAGTCGCGTCTTGGTGAGACGAGTCTTACCTAATGCTGTAGTCCGGCCTGAGCCTCAGATAGACCATCCCATAGAAAAGGGAGATCAGCACTGCCGCCGTCGGGCCGTGAAAGCTTCTCACGAAGGACTCGAACCCGTAGGAATTGAGCCCAATCAGCCCGAACGGGCCGATCGGCGAAATCGTGCCCAGTAGATAGAGCCCCAGTATCCCTTGGAATATCACAACGACCGCCAGCACCCAATACAGCGCTTTCGCCTCTATGTACCTGGCACTGACCAACCACTGTCGCAGTGTGAGTCTCTTGGTGGCTATCCTAGCTACTTCGAGGACGACGATTGCGACCCCGGTCGATATGAGGAGTGTCGCGAAGAGCGCGTGGAGGTTCAGAGCGAAGGGCAGTGTGCTCCCGGTGATGGACGAGAGGGACGAGAATATCTCAGGTGACGCCACCATAGTACCGGTGAGGTACGAACCACCTACCTCAAGCAGGAACGCTATCTTCAGAGCCATCTCGAGCCCCATCGTCTTTGTCACCGTCACGGGTTCGACCGAGGCGCGCCTCGGGACGAATAGTCTGACGATGAAATGAACCGCCATCAGGATGACCGCAATCAAGTATATGTCCGCCTCGAAGGAGAACGGGTACCTGTAGACCGCGGTTTCGAAACTCGTCGCCGGAAGCACGAGCTCTTCGTAGAAGAAGCCGAGCGCGATTATGAAAAGGCCAGAAATCGTTAATCTTGTTTTTGTCCAGCGCATATGAACCGCAGTTTGAACGGCATTTGTGGAATTCATTCCAGCCTAATACGTTAGGAGAGGCGGCTATTAAATCGTTTTGAGTCGTGGAGGTTTTGCAACCTCGCGTCGGCTGAAAGCCCCTGATCGTGGTTTAATCTGGCAGGCCTGAAGGTGAGCCCGCAAAAAGTGGGATGGCTATGCCAGATACGCAGATGAGAAACCGGCGTCTGTCTTTCGCCGAAGAAGCGGTGTCCTAGGAGATTGAAAGCGACTTCGCTTTCCCGTCATAGGTGACTTTGAAGTTGTTGAGGAACGACCTTCCAAGAACGACGTCGTAGGG
>JAJYYP010000002.1 GCA_021800855.1 archaeon
ACTTCGGCATCCTCTGGACTCTTATCACCGGGGCGTAGAGGTACGACGCGTTGCTGGCCGAGTTCACGAACAGCACCTCTTCGCCATCCCCTGTTATTCTGTAGGCGAGGAACTCGTCGACAGCCCCGTTGTCGAAGTAGTAGAAGATTGGGGTCCCCATGAACAGGTCCGCCTGGGCCGCGATCCTCGTAGCCTTCCCCTGCCTGAACGCGAAGAGGGGGAACGGGGCCCTCTCGAGGGCGCAGGAAAGCCTCCCGAGGTCGAGCAGCGAGTCCAGGCCTATGTAGCACGCCCCCCCGATCCTCTGGTCTTCCTTCTTCGGCAACCGTAGCCCGCCGCCCTCGTCTTGGTTATAAATAATCGGAAGCGGAAACCGACCGGGTGCGCTCCGCTGGAGGGTGTCATCTTCTGGGATGAGCGGGTGGAGGGACGAGACGGCCGCAGACCTCGCGGACGCCGCCTCGAGGCTGGAGGCGGCCATGGCTTCCATATCGGGGGAACCTTCGCGCGAACATGTCCTATCGGTCTGGATGGCCTACCTGAAGGTGGAGAAGAGCGTCGCGTTCATCAAACTCGACCTTGACGAGGAGAACCCAGGCCGCTTCGTCATGCTGAAGCAGTATGCTGTCCCCGACGAGAGGCAGGCACTCAAGTTCGCCCTGAGCAACCTCAAGAAGGGGTCCGACAGCTTCGCCCTGGGCGACGTCCACCAGTCGCTGAAGTGGCTGCGGGAGTCGAGGAACTATCTGAGAGCCTTCCTGAGGGCCAAGCGGCTGAAGCGGGCGCGGGGGGTAGGCCCAGTCTAGGGCTATTCCGCCTTCTTCTTCTTTGACCTGGGCTTCTTGGGGGCGGCCTTCTTCGGCTTCTCTTCGGGCTCCTCCCCCTCCTCAGGCTCGCCAGCTTTCGGCCCCTCCTCCTCTGGCTCGGACGCCTCCGGGGACTTCGCTGTCTCTCCCTCGGCTTCCTCAGGTTCTTTCGCCGGGGCCTTCTTCTCCTCCTTCTCCTCTTCAGGCTCTTCTCCCAGCACTATCTCCTGGATGGTCAGCTCTTTCCCAGACACGAATATCCTGTACTTCTTCCTGACGCCGTTCATGAACAGGAAACGCTTGATGTATGTCTTGACCTGTCTGGGCTTAACCCCCTCCCTGACGCCCTCGTCCTCGATCACAATCGAGTCCCCGGAGACAGAGGGCTTGACGCCGACACGAGGCTCCAGGAACGCCGCCAGCTCATCCCCCTTGCCCTTGAGGGTACCGAGGGTCACCTTCAACTTGAGCTCCCTCTCATCTGGTCATGCTATATGTTTTCTTATCTGCCATACCTTCGCTTCCTCTTCTGATAGGTCCTGATCGCCCTGAGCAGGTCGATGTATCTGAACGCCGGCCAGAATACGTCCACGAACACCAGCTCTGAGTAGGCGCCCTGCCAGAGGAGGAACCCGCTCGTCCGCTCCTCCCCGGACGTCCTGATTATGAGGTCAGGTTCCTGGTTGGGGAGGTAGGAGGTGTAGAGCCTCTTCGAGACTGTCTCCTCCGTTATCGCATCAGGGCTCAGCTTGCCGCTCTTCACGTCCTGGGCGATGGACCGGACAACGTCGGTGATCTCAGTCCGCCCCCCGTATGCGACGGCGATGTTGAGATAGTGGTCGCTGTACCCCTCCGTCTTCCGCTCGATGGCCTGGAGGAGATCGACTATCGACTTCGGGAGGAGGTCAAGGTGGCCGATCGCACGGACGTTGACCTTGTACTTGGTTATCCTCACGTCGCTGAGCAGCCTGTTGAGCCTCGCCTCGATGAGGGCGAACAGCGCGGCGAGCTCCTTCGGGGTCCTGTCGAGGTTCTCCGTGGAGAGCACGTACAGGGTCACTGTCTTGATCCCGAGGTCATGGCACCAGTCGAGGAGCTCTTCCGCCCTGTTCGCCCCTTCCTCGTGGCCGAGCCTGTTGGATATCCCCTGGACCTGGGCCCACCGCCTGTTCCCGTCTAGGATGATGCCTACGTGCCCCGGTATGTCGTCTCCTTCGACCTGCGCCTTCAGCCTCCCTTCGTAGACCCTGTAGGCGCCCAGGTACCTCAGCGCTGACTCTAACATGTGCTATTCGTTTTCTACCGGGCCCCTTATCCTGACCCGCGGATAAACTGCCGTGGTGAACGCGAAGATTGCGGCCAGCCCCACCAAGACGGCCGAGACAAGCAGGAACGTCGACTGTGCGTTCCCGCTCACGAGGTAGGCAGAGAACGTCTGAAGCGGGAGATAGAGTATGGCCAGCATCACCAAGACGAAGACATCCCTGTTCCATCGGGTGCTCCCTCTGGCCAGGTGAGAAAGCAGGGCCCCGGCGGCGTTGATGGCGATCCCACCCCATACGAAGTCGATGCTCCCTCCGATGAAGTCACCCGCGAGGACGCCCCCATATACCAGGAAGTTCGCGGGGTTCGCAAGGACGGCGTTGACAGCCACCGTGTTGCCGATCATGGCGCCGTACCCCGTGAGGATCCCCACCAGAGCCATTATGATACCTGCTACCAGGGAGAAGAACCTGAGGAACCCTGTGGGGCCCCTGTGAAGCAATCCCGTGACATTCCTGTCTATGCTGAACCCTCTCACGAGGAACGCCCCTCCTATGATGAGAAGGGCAGCTATCCCCGCTTCGAAGGTCCTGTTGGCGACTATCAGGATCCCGGCCAGGACGAAGATGAGCCCCGGGACCCCAAGCGCGTACTTCGAGTAGTGGGGGTCGAAGACGAGCATCCTCAGGTACCTGCCGAGGACCTCGTACGTCTCTTCCACAGTCTGGCTGTGCTTCACGGTCACCCTTTGCACCGAGACGATCGGCCTCTGGCTCTGGATCACCGGAATGACCTGCTCGTCTTCGCCTCCGTCCGACACGAGCACCACACCGGTGTAGGACCCTCCCTGGACGACTGCCTTCACCTGCCTCCCTATCCTCCTGTCGGCTTGGAAGCCCCTGTCTGCGTCCCCGCAGACCACGGCGACCTCGCAGGGGGTGTTCGACCCTACCAGCTCGTCGTACTTCTTCACCGCCGCGAAGATCGCGTTGGCGTCAGCCTCCTCGGGGTCCGCGAGCGCCAGCTTTGTCGCCGCCTCGACCACCGCCTTCCTCCCCACCACCGGGGACTCGACTCGGGCCTTGGATCCGAGGTCGTCATCCCTGTCGACGCAGAGGATGAGATATTTCTCCTCGGTCTGAGCCATGTCCTGACTCCGTCCGTCACCGCGCCTGTCCATACTTAAGCCTAGACCGCCTCGCTGCGGCTTCGGGGATATCCTTAAGGGGCGTATCTCTGTGTTGGCGGTCCATGCCGGAGCCCGTCGAGCGTCCGTGGCTCAAGGCGCAGGTCGGGGACAGGTATTCGGTCCCGCGACCTCGGGTCAGGCCCCTCTATGCCCTGCTGACAGACTCTGCGAAGCTCCATCCTAAGAACCGCTGCCTCCACTACCAGGGGAGGGACTTCACTTACTCCCAAGTGGACGACCTTTCCTCGAAGTTCGCTTCCGCGCTGGCTGGGCTCGGTGTGAAGAAGGGGGACAGGGTCGCAATCTTCCTCCCGAACATCCCCCAGCTGGTCATCGCCTACTTCGGAATCCTGAAGTGCGGAGGGGTCGTCGTGATGTGCAACCCGGTCTACAAGGAAAGAGAGCTGGAGCACCAGCTGCGGGATTCGGGGGCTGAGATCGTCGTTGCCAGCAGGACGGTCGCAAAAGGGATGGACCTCTTCAGCAGTCTCGAAGGGTGCCGGGGGAGGCTCTCTCTGAGGCATGTCATAGCCACCGGGCTCGGCGACTATCTGCCGGGGCTGAAGAGGCGCCTGGCGGGGCTCGCAGGATTCAAGGACGTCCCCAGGAACAATACTCTCGACTTCGTGCGTCTAGTCGAGTCCAGCGCCCCCATGGCCGCCTTCGCCTCCGTCGACCCCGTGAACGACGTCGCGGTCCTCCAGTACACCGGAGGGACCACCGGGGTATCGAAGGGGGCGATGCTCACCCACTACAACCTCGTCTCCAACGCCGAGTACGGGGTCAGCCTCTTCCCCATCACCTCGCGGGACGTCTCCCTCTGCGTCCTCCCGCTCTACCACATCTACGGGCTGACCGTGACCATGAATGCCCCCATGGCGGCGGGGGCGTCGATGGTCCTCCTCCCGAGCTTCCACGTGGAAGAGGTGATGAAGGCCATCCAGGACCGGAAGGTGACGATCTTCTCCGGTGCCCCTGCCATGTATGTGGCGATCAACAGCAAGCCAGAGGCGGGGAGGTACAACCTGCGATCAGTCCGGGCGTGCTTGTCGGGCGGCTCTGCGCTGCCGCCGGCCGTCAGGAAGAAGTTCATCGAGCTGACCGGAGGGAACCTCGTCGAGGGGTACGGTCTCTCGGAGACCAGCCCCGTGACACACTGCAACCCGGTCAACGGCGGCGTCGTGAAGGATGGGTCCATCGGACCCCCGTTCAGCGAGACGGACGCGATGATAGTCGACCTCTCCGACAGGGACAAGATCCTCAAGGTGGGGGAGGTCGGAGAACTCGCGGTGAAGGGGCCGCAGGTGATGAAGGGGTACTGGAACCAGAAGGAGGAGACAGACGCTGTACTGAAGGGCGGCTGGTTCCTTACCGGGGACATAGCGAAGATGGACGCCGACGGTTACTTCTACATCGTCGACAGAAAGAAGGACATGGTGAACGTGGGGGGGCTAAAGGTCTACCCGAGAGAGGTGGAGGACGTCCTCTTCGAGCACCCCGACATAAAGGAGGCCGGGGTCATCGGCGTCCCCGACGACTTCAGCGGGGAGGCGGTGAAGGCCTTCGTCGTCCTGAAGGACCCCGCGAAGAAGGTCACAGCTCAGGAGATCATAGCGTTCTGTCAGGAGAGGCTCGCGAGGTTCAAGGTACCCAAGGAGGTGGAGTTCGTCCAGGAGCTCCCTAAGACGCTGATAGGGAAGGTCCTCCGCAGGAAGCTGAGGGAACTCAGACCTCCACAGCCATAGAGACCGCGTTCCCGCCCCCCAGGCAGAGGGTCGCGAGCCCGGTCTTCCCACCCTTCCTCTTCAGCCCGTAGATGAGCGTGGTGAGCACCCGCGCGCCGCTGCACCCGATTGGGTGCCCCAGCGCCACGGCCCCGCCCCAGACGTTGAACCTCGACTGGTCGACGCCGAGGGCCCTCTTCACCGCTATGGACGCCGTCGAATATGCCTCGTTGTGCTCGAAGACGTCTATGTCCCCAACATCCATCTTCAGCCTCTTGAGGAGGGCCTTCGTCGTCGGGATCGGCGCCTCCATGACCCTCGCGGGCTCGAGCCCGCCTGTCTCGTAGCCGACGATCTTCGCGAGAGGCTTGGCCCCCAGCCTGTCGGCCGCTTCCTGCGACGCGACGACGAGGGCAGAAGCGCCGTCGCTCAGCTGCGACGAGTTCCCTGCCGTCAGCACGCCGTCGGGCTTGAAGACCGGCCTGAGCTTTGCAAGCTTCTCCTTCGTGGTGTCAGGCCTCACGCACTCGTCGTTAGAGAACTCGACTATCTCGCCTCCATCGCGCTTGATCCTCACCTTGACCTTCTCCTGCTCGAATTTGCCCTGCTCCGACGCTTTGGCCGCTTTCATGTGGCTGGAGTAGGCGAACTCGTCCGCCTCCTCTCTCGAGATATGGAACCTCCTCGCCACGTTCTCCCCCGTCACCCCCATGTGGTAGTCGTGGTAGGCGTCCCAGAGGCCGTCGACTATCATCCCGTCGAGGAGGCGCGCGTCCCCGAACTTCGTCCCCCACCTGACGCCCTTGGCCAGGTAAGGGGCGTTGCTCATGCTCTCCATCCCCCCTGCGACGACGACTTCGTTGTCCCCCGCCTTGACCGACTGCGCGGCCAGCATAACCGCCTTCAGGCCGGACCCGCAGACCTTGTTGACCGTGAACGCCCCGACCCCGAAGGGGACCCCTGCGTGCACCGCCGCCTGCCTTGCGGGGTTCTGCCCTAGGCCCGCCGAGACTACATTGCCCATGATCACCTCGTCGACCTCCGCCGGGGCGATCTTGGCCCTCTTCATCGCCTCCTCTATGACGAGGGCCCCGAGCTTGGTCGCAGCCACCCCCACCAGGCTCCTCCCGAACTTCCCTATGGGGGTCCTGCAGGCAGACAGTATGACTGGTTCGGCCATGGCCGCGCCCAGTCGACACTTCGTTTTAAACGGAACCTGACCGCGGAAATCGCACTCCGTAAATATGGAGCCCCTGGCCCGCCCTTTTGCCATGCAGCCGCAGAAGAAGATCTGGATGGACGGGAAACTTGTCTCCTGGGACGACGCGAAGATACACGTCCTCACCCACGGACTCCACTATGGGATGGCCGTCTTCGAAGGGATCAGGGCGTTCAAAACCCCCAAAGGGACGGCGATCTTCAGGCTCCCAGAGCACATTGAGCGTCTAATGAACAGCGCGAAGATCTACAGGATGAACCTCGGCTACTCGGCCAAGGAGATCGCCCAGGCTTGCGTGGAGGTCGTGAGGAACAATCCGGCGGAGGAGTGTTACATCCGCCCGATAGCCTTCACGGGCTACGGCGAGATGGGGCTCAACCCGCTCACAAGCAAGATATCGATGGCAATCGGCTCCTGGGAGTGGGGGTCCTACCTGGGGGACGCCTCCAAGAACGGTGTGAGGGCGACGATCACCAACTGGGTCAGGATAGATTCGAGGGCGATGCCGGTGCAGGCGAAGTGCGCTGCGAACTACGCCAACTCGGCCCTGGCGAAGATGCAGGCCGTCGCTGCGGGTTACGACGAGGCGATCCTCTTGAACGCCAACGGCATGGTGGCAGAGGGGCCGGGGGAGAACATATTCAGGGTCAAGGACGGGATACTCAGCACACCCCCCGCCAGCTCAGGGATACTCCGGGGGATAACGCGCGACACAATCATCCAGTTCGCTCGAGACGAGAAGATCACCTTCTACAGGAACGATGCCACGAAGGAGGAGCTGTACACCTCCGACGAGGTCTTCTTCAGCGGCACCGCGGCGGGGATCGCAAGGGTGAGAGAAATCGACGGGAGGCCGATCGGCGACAACGGGACGCCTATCACCGACGTGCTGGCGAAGCTCTACGACCAGGCGGTCCATGGGAGGACCAAGCGCTACTCGAAGTGGCTGACCCCGGTCAAGCCCTAGGGTCGTGGCTCACTTCTTCCTCGGCTTCTCCGAGGGGACGAAGTGCACGTCGGAGACGAGGTAGCGCGGGGGCCGGCGGAAGACCGCCTTCACCTTCATCCCGATGAACATGTCTGCCTCCTTCGCGCCCTTCAGCCTCGCCAGGAGGAGCGTGTCCACGCCGTCGAACTCGACCAGCGCCAGGTTGAATGGGGTCTCTTTCAGGAACTCCTCGCCCCCATAGTAGCACGTCGTCCAGGAGTGAACCCGCCCTTCGTTGGGGAGGGTGAACCACTCGGTCTCGGCGCCGCAGTTCATGCAGTGGCTGCGAGGCGTGGCGTACCTGTAGTGGCAAGCCTTGCACTCGCTCCCCATTATCTTGCCCTCCGCCAGCCCTAGGAAGAACGGAGAGTCCTCCGCGTAGCTGTGGATGTAGTTGATGGCGTAGGGGGAGAGTATGACAAGGTCCTCTGTCCCCACTGGATTCTTGTAGAGGGCCGCGCCCTTGGCGTTGACCTCCTTCATCACGTCCCTGAACCTAGCGAACTTCTTCAGCTGGGCCATCCTATGCCCTCTCCATAATCGTGACTGTCACCGAGCTCCCTGTCCCCGCGTGGGAGTGGATCAGCCCGCGCTTTGCGCCCTTGATCTGGAGCTCGTCGTTCCCGAAGTGCTTCTGTATGCTCCCCTGGAGCTGCCAGAACGCGAAGACCCCCTGCATTATCCCTGTCGCGCCCACCGGATGCCCGCACGCTATCAGCCCCCCCGAAGGGTTGACTGGTATGGTCCCCCTGTGCGGGAGTTCCAGGCCGTATTCGATCCCCTCGAGGAAGGGGTGCCCCTGGTCCACGAAGTCATAGCCTTCGCCGTACCTGCACAGGCCGATGTCTTCGTAGGTCTGTATCTCTGAGCTCGCATAGGCGTCATGTAGCTCGACGAAATCCAGCTCCTTCTTGGGGTCGCTTATCCCGGCGTTCTTATACGCCTCGAGGGCCGCGGCCCTCCCCGCGCGGAAGGAATGCACGCCCGGGTATCTTAGGCCTGAGTAGTCCTCCGCCTTCTCCCATTGGAAGCGCGGCACGCTCCCGTGGGGCCTGTCTGCCAGCCTCATCGTGTCTGTCCCGCACCCGACTCCCTTGATGAGCACGGGGTGGTCCGTGTACTTGAACGCGACGTCCTCCGAGGCGAGTATAGCCACGGCTGCTCCGTCGCTCATCGTGCATATCATGGGTCTGTTCAGCGGGTAGGCGACCATCTCCCTGCCAAGGGCCTCTTTCATCGACAGCTTCTCGGGGTACTGGGAGTACGGGTTGTGGTTGGCGTTGACGTGGTTCTTCACTGAAACCATGGCCATGACCCTCTTCGCCTCCTGGGTCGCCTCCCTCTGGGCCTTCCTCTCGTCCTTGACGTGGGCGAACTTCGTCTTCCTCAGATACTCGTAGATATGCCGCTGGACCATGAGGGCGTAGTACCCTGTGTAGAACCCCCCCACAGGGTAGTCGAAGTTGGTGTCTGACGCCAGGGCGATGAACTCGTTCCCCTTCCAAGTCTCGACGTGCGACATCGTCTCGAAGCCTGCCACCAGGCATACCTCGTTCCTCCCGCTGGCCACCGTCTCCCAACCAGCCTGGATCGCCTGCCCGCCTGTCGCTCCCCCCCATTCGATCCTCCTCGAATCCTTCGGGTTCAGGCCTAGGTAGTCTTGGACCATCGATGCCGCCTTCAGCTGCCGCGCGAAGTGGTCAGAGAAATAGGAAATCCTGCTGCTTTCGATGTCAGACGTCTTAAGGTCGGGGACGTCCTTCATGGCATAATCAAAAGCCCGTTTGACCATCAGCCGGAAGTCCATGTCGGGGTGGGCCTTCGCGAACTTGGTCACTCCGCCGGATATCATGTAGACCTTCCTCTGCCCCGGCATCACGTTTCCCCGCCTTGTACGGGTATTAATTTCCTTCCGAACCGCGCCTATGGTCCTCCCAGCCCTTCCTTGGCCGCCTCGACGAAACGATCCACGGATGCGGGGTCAGCCAGAGACCCCCTGTTCAGGACCTGGCCGGGGTCAGCCCCGCCGAGGATCCTCTTCATAGGGACCTCGAGCTTCTTCCCGTTGAGGGTCCGGGGGATGGCGGGGACGGCCACCACCCTGTCTGGGAAGTACCTCGGCGAGAGGTCGGACCTTATCTGGGCCCTGATCCTGGCGACAAGCCCCTCGTCCAGGACGGAGCCCTCCTTCAAGGACACGAACAGGACCATCTCCTCTCCCCCTCCTCTGCGGGCGACGTCGAGCACGAGGGAGTCTGAGACCTCGGGGAGCTTCTCGACTGCCCTGTATATCTCGCTCGTCCCTATCCTCACCCCCTGGCGCTTTATCGTGGCGTCGGAGCGCCCGTAGATCACGCAGGTCCCGCGGCTGGTCACCTTTATCCAGTCCCCGTGCCTCCAGACCCCCGGGTACACGTCGAAGTAGCTCTCCGTGTAGCGGCTCCCGTCCTCGTCTCCCCAGAAGAACACCGGCATGCTGGGCATCGGCTCTGTGATGACTAGCTCCCCGACCTTCCCCACCACCGGGGCTCCGCCCTCGTCGAACGCATGGACGCTCGCGCCGAGCGCCCTGCACTGAAGCTCCCCGGAGTACACCGGGAGGGTCGGGGACCCTGTCACGAAGGCGGTGCAGACGTCGGTCCCGCCGCTGAGGGACTCGAGCCAGACGTCCTCTTTCACCTTGGCATACACCCATTCGAACCCGTCCGTCGAGAGCGGCGACCCCGTCGACCCGATCCCCCTCAGAGAGCCCAACCTATGAGTGCTCCGCGGCTCAATCCCCGCCTTCATGCAGGCTGCGATGTAGGCCGCGCTCGTCCCCATGTACGTCGTCTTCGTCTGCTCCATCAGGGTCCAGAGGGAGTCGGGGCGCGGCCAGGCGGGGTGTCCGTTGTAAAGGACGAGGGTCGCGCCATGGAGCAGCCCCCCTAAGAGGTAGTTCCACATCATCCACCCCGTCGTGGTGTACCAGAAGAAGCGGTCCCCCTCCCTGACGTCGTTGTGCAGTGCCACTGCCTTCAGGAGCTCCACCAGTATCCCTCCATGGGAGTGCACTATCGGCTTCGGGAGTCCGGTCGTCCCCGAGGAGTAGAGGACCCAAAGAGGATGGTCGAAGGGGACGAACTCGTAGTCGAACTCAGCCTTCCCCCCGGTAGCCTCCTCCCAGTCCTCAGCCCCCGGGATTCCTCTCCCTTTGCTCCCCCCTGAGACAGCTACCGTCTTCTCTATGCTGGGGATGGCCTTGACCACCGATGCGACCTCTTCCGCCCTGTCGGTCCACTTCCCCCCGTAGCCGTAGCCGTCGGCCGCGATCAGCACCTTCGGACGTATCTGGCCGAACCTGTCTACCACCGACTGTGCGCCGAACTCGGGGGGGCAGCTCGACCAGATGGCCCCGACGCTCGCAGTCGCGAGAAGGCCCACGACGGCCTCGGCTCCGTTCGGCAGGAACGCCGCCACCCTGTCCCCCCGCCCGACGCCTGACTCCTTCAGCCTCGCAGCCAGGGCAGACGATCTCTTCCTCAGCTCCTGCCATGAGACTCCCTTCTCGGAGCCGCGCTCCCCCCTGCATATCAGCGCCTGCCCTTCTCTCTCTTTGGCGAATACGCGCTCGGCGAAGTTGAGCTCGGACCCCTCGAACCACTTCGCCCCGGGCATCTTCCTCTCAGCCACCACAGGGTAGTCGGCCCCCGCCACGTCGAAGTACTTCCATATTGACCCCCAGAACCCCTCGATGTCTTCCACCGACCAGCGCCAGAGGTCGCCGTATCCTTCGAAGGCGAACCCCCTCTTCTCCAGCCACTTCGTGTATGCCGTCATGGCCGTCTTCCTGACGAAGCCTGGATCGGGCTCCCAGAGCAGCCTACCTTCAGGCATTGTCTTCACTCCCCCGCGTCTTTACGGGCGTTATAAGCGCCGAGGCGGGAGAGGGGCCGCGGCTGCGCGCCTCAACTTATGGGGGCGACCATGAATATGGCAACGTCCCATATGAAGTGGCTCAGCATGCTCGAGCTCAGGTCCCCCGTCCTGTAGTAGGTGAGGCCCCACACGGAGTCGGCTAGGAATGTGGAGACGACCCAGAGTACGTTGAGGCTGACGGCATGGACCAGAGCGTCCACTGCGGCCACGGCGAAGGGGGCCGCGGGACCGAGCCTAGGGGCGGCGTAAGTCTGTAGGGTCCCTCTGAAGTACGACTCGAATCCCACGGAGTCGCAGGCCAGCACCAGCACCTGGAGGGGGAGGGGGTTCCCAGAAGATGCTATCAGCGCATATATCGACGCCTCGGCCTGCGCCCCGACGCCGAGGGGGTGGAACGCCGTTATGGCGAGGTTCCCCGCGTAGAACAGGGCGTAGAGCCCCGCTGCCGCTACTGCCCCAAGAGCCAGGGTCCACCCCCGGGGGGCGAAGAGCCTGCGGTACCCCCCCGACCAGACGGCCACCGCCGCCATGCACCCTGTGGCTATGAACGTCGACAGCGAGAAGTCCCTCCCTGGGAGGACGAAGAGCGGCATCATCCCGGCGGCTACGACGGCCAGCCCCAGCGCGGACCTTCGCGCCCTGTCCAACTCGCGCTCCCCAAGGGGGTTGGCGTTAATTCCTTATCGCACGCCCGCCCCGGCCCAGCGCTGCGCAGCCTGAGCCGCCCCTGTCAATCTTAATACTACTACTCGCAGGTAGTAATCACGCATGCGGCATAGAAGTCCTGGGGACGCGCTGAGGGTCCCACACTGCCGGCTCGCCGGCCCGGCCCCCGCCGCATCCCCCCCCGTGCGCCGTCTCGGCTTCAGGACAGCGCTCCTTTCGGCTAGGCCGTGGTCCTTCACGATGACTTTCTCCTCTGTGACAATGGGCGCCCTCCTCGCGGCCCTCGAGGGGGAGTTCGACCTCCCGCTCTATCTTCTGACCCTCGGAGGGATGGTGGTCTTCCATGCCGCGACCAACATCCTCAACGACTACTATGACGTCAGGCACGGTGTCGACAAGCCAGGCGCCCCGACGACGAAGTACAGGCTGCACCCGGGCGCGGCCGGTGATGTCCGCCCATCGACCATATTGGATTTCGCTCTGGGCCTCTACGCTGTCACGCTGCTGGCGGCCGCGTACCTCGCTTCAGTCGCCGGGCCTGCGATCCTGTTCATCACCGCAGCTGGTGTGGTGGGGAGCGTCCTGTACACCGCCGACCCCGTCGTCCTCAAGGCCAGGGGGGCGGGGGAGGCGACCGTGTTCGTGATGTGGGGGCTCCTCATCCCCATGGGCGCGTACATGGTGCAGACCAGGGCCTTCTCCTTTGTCCCTCTGGTTGGGGGGGCCCCTATCGGGGTCTTCGTCGCCCTGGTCCTCCTCGCCAACAACATCAGGGACATCGACTACGACGGGTCTGTCAGCACGAGGACGTTGGCCGTCCGCCTCGGAGCGAAGGCCGCCTCCAGGGCCTACGGATGGCTCCTGGGGATCGCCTATGCGTATGTCCTCGCGGAGGTCTTCTCTGGTTTCGTCAGCGCCTGGTCACTCCTCGTCTTAGTCACGCTCCCCGGGGCTGTCCCGCTGTGGCGGATGTTCAGTGGGCCGGTCCCGGACAACGCCGATCCGAAGACAGCCGCGCTTGCGCTGCAGTTCTCCGTCCTTTACATGGCGTCCCTGGTCCTCTCCGTCTTTCTCCCTGTCGTCTAGGGGGTCCCCCGCGTCACCCCTTGGGAGCGAGTTCGTTCACAGCGCAGCCCACGTCCCCGATAGGCATCAGTATGGGGAGTGTGACGCCTGCCTTCCTGTACTCGTCGATCCTCTCGATGGCATGGTCCGGGGTCCCCGTGACGGTGAGGGCTTCGACCGCTTCTTCGGGGATATGGCGCCTCGCTCCTGCTTGGTCTCCCCTCCTCCACGCCTCTTTCAAGGGGCGGAGGTCCTCTTCAGTCACGCCGTAGGGGGAGAGTGTCTCGGGGTCCACCACTTCCGACAGCTGGTAGGCGAAGAAATAGTAGTCCTTGACTGCCTGTGCAGCCCTGGCGGGGTCCCTGTCGACAGAAACCAACAGATAGGACGCCCTCTCCACACCGCGCCCCTGCCTCGCTTCGCCTCGCTTGACGTTCTCCACCATAGCCTCTGTCCCGCGCGGGGTCGCCAGGGCCGGAGAGAGGATCACGCCGTCCGCGACAGTGGCGGCGAACGCCTGG
This sequence comes from archaeon, assembly GCA_021800855.1. Classification (GTDB taxonomy): domain Archaea; phylum Thermoproteota; class Nitrososphaeria; order Nitrososphaerales; family Gagatemarchaeaceae; genus UBA183. The sequence goes on from JAJYYP010000002.1 coordinate 13,360, forward strand.
ATCTTCGGTGAAAGGGAAGCGACGAAGATAGGGATCTTGCGGGTCGGCTCGAAACCCATGGTGAGGCCGTGGACCTGGAAGAAGTCGCCGTCGAACTCGACCCTCTCGCCCCCCCAGGTCCTCTTGACGACTTCTACGTACTCCCTTATCCTGCGGATCGGTTTCGTCTCGCCTACTGGGAATATCCGGTGCCCTATCAGGGGGATGGTGGGGAAGCTCCCTAGCCCGAGCCCGAGGGTCACCCTCCCGCCTGACAGCTCGGAGAGGGTGGCGAACGTCGTCGCCGTGGTGACAGGGTGCCTGGTGAACGTGTTTATCACCCCTGAGCCGAGCATGATCTTCGCGGTGCTCGACGCCATCGCCGAGATGTACGTCACCACGTCTCTCTGATACAGGCTCTCGTGCATCCAGACGGAGTCGTAGCCCAGGGCGTCCGCCCGTGAAGCCTCTGCCATGGCGTCCCTCACGCTGACTATTGGGTTGAACCCGAGGCCGAGCTTCATGTCATTACCACTACGTGGTGGTAATTAGGGATTCCGGAGCGGCCTGGCGGCCTTCCACTGTTGTTCGAGGGACTCGATCACCGACAGCGCGAACGAGGGGCTCCTCACCCATATCGCCACTGCCGCGAACGACTCGTCTTTCCCCCTCGCGGGGACTCCTATGATGACCCCGCCCCTGTCCCCCGCCATCATGTCGAGGAGGACGCCCTCGGACCTCCGCACCTCCAGTCCGCGCTTCTCCGCTTCCCGTAGCTCGGCTCTTGTCAGCCTCTGACTCGTCGGGACCATCAGCTTGACCCTCTCCGGCTTCCTGCTCGCCTGTCCAAGAACCCCCAGGAACGCCGTCTTGGCTTCTATCCCCTTCCTTACGAGCAGGAACGCGTCCTCCGACTCGCGGAGGACCTCGAGGAAGGCTGCGGCGATGCTCTCCAACCCCTTCAGCATCACCGGCTCCTGCTCCCCGTCCCGCGGCCTCGCGAGCGGCTCCAGCTCCGCGACTATCGCCCTCATCGCCGACCGCCTCGCCGCGAGCCTGGCTTCGAAGTCGGCCGCGTACTTGGCTATCCTGGAACCAAGGGCCGCGGAAGGGGTGGCCGACTGGTAGACCCCGTCGGACTCGACGACGAAACCCTTCTGTTCAAGAGAGCGGAGGGTGTCGTACGTGCGCGACTGGGGGACCCCCGATGCTTGCGCCGCCTCGCCTGCCTTCATCCCGCGGCCAAGCAGGGCGATGTAGAGCCTCGACTCGTAGGAGTTCAGCCCGAACTCGTCCCTGAGGAGCTCCTCAGCCTCCATGGCGGAGGGGGGAGGGGGGACGATGATATAGGTCAGACAGCAGCGGCTAGGCAGAGACCCTGGCCAGGGAGAAGACCTCTCCGAGGTCTTCGACTCTCTCGAGGCTCCAAAGCAGGCCGAGGAGCTCCTTGGCCCTCCCGGTCGGGAGCTTCCCCGCCGTCAGCGCCAGGAACTTCTGTTCCAGTTCCTCCCTCCCCATAGGGTCCATGGGGTGGCCTCGGGGGACGTCCACCTCCTTCGAGAGCGTGGCACCTGACTTCGTGACGACGGTCACCCTGTTGGCCATCCCTCTGGCTGGATAGAGCGCCGTCAGAGCCGGGTCCTCCTCCACTTTCACCTTCTGCAAGAATCGCAGCGTCCTCTCGGACCGTAGCTTCCGCTCAGAGTACGTCCCGTTGTCAATCTTCCCCTCCAGGAGCGCCATGCCGACCACGTAGGGGAGGCTGTGGTCCGCCGTCTCCTTGGTCGCCGGCCTCCACTTCTCCGGGTCCTTCCCCAGGATTGAGAATCCAGCTTCGTGGGTCTCGACAAGCACCGACTCCACGTCTCCTGGGCCCTTCAGCCCCTCCCTCACCGCCAGCGCGGCCCAGATCGCCGACTGGGCGTGATACTCGGCGGGCCAGTACTTCACGTACGTCTCCCTCACCTTGTACCCCCCGCCGCGCCCTCCGAACCCTTCGACGTCCAGGTCGAAGTGGCCTGACACCTGCTTGAAGAAGCCCATCTCGCCTTCGAAGACCGGGGACGGTCCGGTCACGCCGTCCCTCGCGAGGAACGCCGCGAAGACCCCGTTCCTCGCAGCGTTGGCGAACGAGGCCCCCTTCCACATGGAGAGCTCTCCTGCCCTGACCTGGCGCATCGCGATGTGGCTGTTCACCGCTATGTTCACCGCCTGCTCAGCCCGCTCCGCGTCCAGCCTCATCAGCTTCGACGCGGCCAGCGACGACGAGACGAGCCCGTAGTTGACGTGGTCCCACCCCCGGTGCCTCAGGTCGGCGGCGTCGCACAGCCTGCACTGGACTTCGTAGGCGGTCACGGCGGCTGAAATCAGCTCCTTCCCTGTCGACCCCTCCGCCTCCGCCACTGCTAGGCAGGGGGCGATGTTGTCGCTCGGATGGGCGGGCTCCTTCGACAGATACGTGTCGTTGTAGTCGAAGTAGCGCAGCATGAAACCGTTCACGAAAGTGGCAAGGTCGGGCGACGACCGCCTCCCGGCCCCTATGATGCTCGACCCTCCGCCGCTCCGCAGGCCAAGGACGGCCCTCCTCGCCATGGCGATGGGCTTCTCGTGGTAGGCCCCTATGGCGCACCCGAGGGCGTCAACCACCCTCGCCTTCATCTCCTTGACCGTCCGCGCGTCGATAGCCCGGTATCTCACAGAGACAGCGTACTCTGCGAGGCGGCGGGCCAGGTTCACGACCTGAGTCCACCCCATTGCTCTAATAGGAATTCCCGTTCGTTAGTGAGAACGATTAAATCTCTCCAGGGCCGGCGCGGTTCAGCTCTTCGAATTGTCGATTTTCACACCCGAACATAGGAAGCTCATCCAGATGTTCCATCCTGCCAAGCACCAGGAGTACTCGGACGTCCTCTCCTCACTCAGCTCCTTCATGGATAAGGAGATCCTCCCTGTATCCCCTAAGCTTGACTCTGGAGAGGAGTCGATAGTGCTGCCGAGGAAGGCGCTCTTCACGCAGGGGATGGGCCTGGTCCCGTTCCCCTCCGAGTACGGGGGGCTCGGCCTCCCCTTCTCAGTCTACGCGATGGCCGTGGAGCTCCTCGGCACCGCCGACGCTTCCATGGCTCTCAGCGTCGAGATACACAACGCCGTGGCGGAGGGGGTTCTGAGGTTCGGGTCCGAGTCTCAGAGGGCGCGCCACCTGGGGCCTATGATATCAGGGCGGAAGCTGGCGTCATTCGCGCTCACCGAGCCCGCCTCCGGCTCCGACGCGGGGAACATGGCGACGACGGCAGAGAAGCGCGCGGGGGAATACGTCATCAACGGCTCGAAGATGTTCATAACCAATGCCGGCGAGGCGGACCTCTACCTCGTCTTCGCCAAGACCTCGAAGGGCCCTTCCTGCTTCCTGTTGGAGTCCCCCAACCCGGGGCTGAAGTTCGGGGCGGAGCTGAAGAAGCTCGGAATGAGGGGGTCGAAGACCCACGAGGTCATATTCTCTGACTGCAGGGTCCCCGAAGAGAACCTTGTCGGTGAGGAGGGGAAGGGGGCGGACTACGCCAAGGAGATCCTCCACGGAGCTAGGATAGTGGTCGCTGCCCTCAACGTAGGCATCGCCCAGCTCGCCTATGGGAAGGCGCTCGCCTACGCCCGGCAGAGGCGGGCCTTCGGCAGGGCGATCGCCGACTTCCAGCTCATAAGGGAGAAGGTGGCCGACACCAAGATAGGGATAAACGCCGGGCGGCTCCTCTATCTCTACGCGTCGAAGATAAAGGAGTCAGGGGGGGACTACTCGTCAGAGGCGTCCCAGGCGAAGGTGTATGCCACAGAGATGTCCCTGAAGGCGTGCGACGACGCCATCCAGATACACGGAGGGTACGGCTACACCACGGACGACATCCACAGGCACTGGAGGGACGCCCGGCTGCTCACGATAGGCGAAGGGACTTCTGAGGTCCTGAGGATGCTGATATCCAGGCGGGAGCTGGCGAGGGCCGCATGAAGATAGCCGTCTGCGTCAAGCACGCCGTCGACGAGGCGGAGCTGAAGATCGACCCCGCGGGGAACCCCCTCCTGGCAGGGGCTGCCGGGAAGATGAGCACCTTCGACAAGAACGCGGTCGAAGAGGGGCTCAGGTTGAAGGCCGCCCACCAGGGGGCGGTGGTGGTCTTCACCGTGGGCGGGGCCGAGTCGAAGAAGACTCTGAAGGAGGCCCTTGCGATGGGCGCCGACAGGGGGGTGATGGTGGTGTCCGACCCGACGGCCCTCGACGCTCTCCGGACAGCCACCATGCTGGCCGCGGCCATGAAGAAGTCGGGACCCTTCGACGTCGTCATCTGCTCGGAGGGGGCGTCAGACACCTACACAGGGGAGGTCCCCCCCATGGTCGGGGAGCTGCTGGGGGTCCCCTACGTGGGCTACGCCCGGAAGATAGCGGTCGAAGGCAAGACCGCCAGGATCGAGCGGTCGCTCGAAGACAGCGTCGAATCCGTGGAGGCGCCTGTCCCCTTCGCCACGTCCGTGGTGAGCGAAATCAACGAGCCCCGCTACCCTACGCTCATCCAGATAATGCAGGCTTCAAAGAAGCCGATCGAGGAGCTCAGCGGCGAAGAGTTGGCCCCTGCCGGGAGCCGCACGTGGGTGGAGGTCCTTTCGATGTCGTCGCAGCCAACTGCGAGGAAGCACGTCATGATCGACGGGAGCCCCGACGAGGCAGCTGCGAAGCTCTTGGACGCGCTCTCGAAGGAGGGTGTCCTGAAGTGAGCGGGGAGGTCTGGGTCTACTCCGAATCTGAGGCGGTGGCAAGCGAAGTCGCCACTGCGGCGGATGATGTGGCCAAGGGGGCGTCTGCCCATGTCAGGATGGTGGACATCTCGTCCCTCCGGCCGACGACGAGGGGCTCTGGAGCGAGGCTCCTGCTGAAGGGTCCTCCAAGCCCTGAGGTCTCCCCCGCCGTCGCAGCCGAGGCCCTGGCCAGAGCTGCCAGGGAGCTCGCACCTTTGGCGATCCTGCTAGGGGCGACGAGAGACGGGAGAGAGGCGGCGTCGAGGCTGGCGGCCAAGCTGGGTGTAGGGTGCATGGCGGAAGTGGCCGGGCTCGCATCTGACGGCCAGGGGATGACGGGGGAGAGGGACGTCTTCGCGGGGAAGGTGGTGGCGAAGGTCAGGTGCCGGTTCCCTGCGGTCGCGACTGTGAAGGTGGGGGCCTACCCGAGGGCCGTGGCCCAGCCTGCGGATGCCCAGGAGAAGGACGTCGGCCCAATCCCTGACCAGACCAAGACCCTCGGCAGGGAGAAGAAGCAGGCAGGCTCAGTCGACCTGCGGTCCGCCAAGGTGATTGTGTCCGCGGGGAGGGGGGTCAAGAAGAAGGAGGACCTTGCCATCCTGGCCGAACTGGCGACCGCCATGCGGGGCGCCCTTGGATGCTCGCGCCCTCTCTCGTCCGACCTTGGCTGGCTCCCTGAGGAGCACCATATCGGGTTGACAGGGGTGACAGTCAAGCCAGACCTCTACCTGGCGGTAGGCATCTCCGGCCAACTGCAGCATGTGGCAGGGATGAAGGACTCGAAGATAGTAGCCTCCATAAACACCGACAAGGACGCCCCCATCTTCCAGGCGTCCGACTACGGCATAGTGGGTGACCTCTACCAGGTGGTCCCGGCACTCAGGCGGGCCCTCGCTGCGCGGCGATGAGCCCAGCGTCCAGCACAGGCTCGAACAGCCTATAAACCGACGGACCCCGGCGACAGACATGGCTGGGCTCGACATCGGGTACCTGGCCGCATACGCAATCTCCCTCGCGAGCGTGGTCGTCGTCGCCTTTGTGACCCTCTCTCTCGCACGCAAGTGGTCCATCAGCCTCGGCCCCGGGCGCGTCGCAGGGCTAGGCCGCGACGAGGCGCGCCGCCTGAGGACCGGGGACGCCGTCTTCCTCATGCACCTGTCCATCGCGCTAGGCGTCGGGGTGACGATCGTCGACGCGGTCATCGCCCCCGCCATGGCGGGGGTCCCCCTCCTGCTCGACCTCTTCAGGGCCGCGTCTGTCCCACTCATCGTAGGCCTGGTGGTCGCCTTTGGGTGGCGCGTCCAGAGGTACTACCAAAGCAGGAGGGTCGGGCGCGGGCTCGGAGTCCCAGGGGGTTTCGCCTCCGCGTCGACGGCTCTCCAGCTGGTCCTGATGGCGGCCATCGCCCTGACCACCTCAGAGCTGGTCCTCCTCTGGGTCCCCACCCTCGGCTGGGCTGACCTCATCCTGGACGCGGTGAGGAACGCCCTGGTCGCTGCCTACTATGCCAGGCCGAGCGTCAACCTGATAGCGAAGTTCGACCGGCCCCTCAACTCCGTCAGCACCCCGTTCAACCTCGCCGACGTCATTGCGGGGAAGACCGACCCGGGGGCCATCCGGGCGGGGGTGGGGAAGGTCTCAGAGTTCTCCCCAGACCAGTCGCTCTCCTTCGACTCATGCGTAGAGATAGGGGCCTGCGAGGCGTCGTGCCCCGCGACAGCGGCGGGGCGCCCTCTCTCCCCCCGGGTCCTCGTCAGGAAGCTCAGCCTCCTTTCCAGAGCGGACGGCGGGGGGTCGGACGTGCTGACGTCGGTGGGTGAGGACGAGCTCTGGTCCTGCACCTCCTGCGGGGCATGCGTCGCCAGCTGCCCTGTGAGCGTCAAACACCTCGACCTGATCTACGACCTCCGAAGGGAGCTCGTCTCGAAGGGGAGGCTGGACAGAGAGAAGTCGGCGATGCTGGCGAACCTCGCCCAGAGCCAGAACCCTTACGGCTTCAAGAACGCCGCCAGGGCGTCCTGGGCCGAAGGGATGGACGTCGACACCCTGCAGTCAAACCCGAAGACAGAATACCTCTACTGGGTCGGATGCGTCTCCTCCTTCGACCAGCGGGCCCAGAGGGTCGCGAGGGCGCTCTCGAAGATACTGAAGCACGCCGGCGTCTCCTTCGCGATCCTGGGGGCCGAGGAGATGTGCGTCGGCGACCCTGCCCGGCGGCTGGGCGAGGAGGGGCGCTATCAGGAGCTCGTCCTACAGAACATAGAGAAGCTGAACTCCTACGGCGTGAAGAAGATACTCGCCACGTGCCCCCACTGCTTCAACGCGCTGAAGAACGAGTATCCCCAGTTCGGTGGCAAGTTCGAAGTGGTCTATCACACCCAGCTGATCTCTGACCTCATCAGGGAGGGGAAGGTGTCCGTCCCTCCTGACAAGGTGCAGAGGATTTCAGTGACCTTGCATGACGCCTGCTACGCCTCCAGGTACAACAACATCTTCGAACCGCCGAGGGAGATGCTCGAAGCCTCGGTCGACGACGTGCGAGAGATGGGCAGGCGGAAGGAGAAGACCTTCTGCTGCGGCGCAGGGGGCTCCAACTACTGGTTCAAGGTCCCCCAGCAGAAGTCTATAGCCGGGATCAGGGCGGAGGAGGCCGCAGGGACCGGCGCGAAGACCATCGCCACCGAGTGCCCCTTCTGCCTCTCGATGCTAGACGACGCCACCAAGGTGTCCGGCTCGGGGATGGACGTCCGCGATGTGGCCGAGATAGTCGCCGAGTGCATCTAGCGGCGAGGTCAGCCTCGTCTGACGACCTTCCCGCCCCCCGCGGGGAGCGCTCTCTGCACTTCGTCGAGGGTCGGTCCTCTCGAATCAGAGCCCAAGTCCCTCAGGACCCGCTTGGCCGTCTCAGAGCTCTTCTCGTTGTGGGGCCTGAGGACGACGTAGCGCGGACACCTCCTCCTGACCGAGTCCTCGGGCCCTGCCATCACCCGGCCCTCCTGGTCCAGGCCGACGGCCACCTCGACGATCAGCCTCGAGATGAAGTTCTTCCTCCCCCTGATCACGAAGCTCCCACGCGGAAGGTACTCGCCGCTCGGCGCTGCCGAGCTGACCTGGTCCGGGGCCACCCAGTATGCGTCGGCGGAACCCAGTCCTGTCTTCCATGCGCTGCTGAACGCGACTGTTGCCTGGGCGACCTCCCTGGCCTCCTCTTCACTCTGTCTATCCCCACCCTTTAGGATGAAGAAGGGGGAACCGAACAGGTCGGCATGGAACACCGTGTCGTTGGAGTCTAGGTGCCTGCTGAGGAGGGCGGAGTTGGTCTGGGCGTCCCTCCCTCCTACCGCCAGCTTCCCCTCGACGGTGAAGAACCACCTGAACTTCTCGTACCATTCGCCTCTCCTCCTGGCCAGCGTCCGGCCCCGGGGCGCGGTCGCGGGGGGTGCCTTGGCCGCCTTCTTCTCGAGCTTGGCTGCTGTCTCGAGCGACCGCAGAGACTTCGACTCGAGCTCTTTGGCGCGGTCATACAGCGCCGACGCCACGGCGGCAGCGGAGGCTGGGTCCTTCTGAAGGCTGACCCCCGCGCCCCTCATGGCCGCCAGAGCTGATTCGAGGGTCCCGACCACCGCCTCGGCCGCCGCGGCCCTGGCCCTCGCCGCCTCTGCGACCTGGGACTCTGCCTCCTCCCTGAGCTTCGCGGCAGTCGCCTCGAGCTCCCTCCGCTTCACCTCCTCGGGCCCTGGCTGCTCATGCTCCGACGTCGCGTCTCCGAGGAAGAGGCGGTCGCAGAGTTCGGAGAGCGTCCCTGCCTCCTCTTTCACGTCGAGCCCGCTCGGAGGGAACGCGAAGACCTCGTCCCCAGCTGGCGTCACGCACACGCAGGGGCGCGGTCTCTCCCTGGCTTCGGCGACCATGTCTTCGATCGCCTTCGCTATCTCGGCGCCCCTTCCTAGGAAGACCGAAGCCTGGTCCCCCTCAGCCGCGCCCACCCTATTCAGCACCTCAGCGACGTACTTCCTGGGGAGCGCGACGTGCCTGCCGATTGCCTTCCCGAGGGTCGTCTCAGCCTTCAACATCGCTTCGACGTCCTCCGGTCTGACTTCGAGCGGGCTGCGCCTGCTCTGGCCGGGGGGTAGGTAGGGGAACCCCCTGACGACCCGCCTTGTCTCGGCGCGCACCTCGCTCAGCGCGAGGCGGACCTTCCCCTCTGGGTCGAGGACTATGATGTTCCCCGGGGGCATCAGCTCGATCACCATCCTCAGCCGCTCCCTCCCCTCCATGTCTATCTGGAAAACCCTGTCCAGGTCCAGCTGAGAAGCCCCGGCGAACTTCGCCCTCTCCAGCTCCCCTCTCAGCCTAGTCGTGAACTCCGTGGTGTCGTCCCTGTCCTGGATCTTGCTCGAGATCCAGGCACCCTTCTTCGGGGAGGCTACCAACCACACGTCTTCCCCCCCAGGCCTCCTGAAACGGAAGAGCTGGGCGCCTCCTCTTCTGTAAATGTTATTAACGTAGGTCCCACGCAACGCCGAATCGATTTCTTTGGCGAGCACCAAGACTTCGAAGCCGGATAGTTCGGCCACGAAGCCTCAGCCGGCTGCGGCGTTTGATAAGCTATACTGGGCGAGGATAGGGATGGCTGCCCTCGCGGGGGTCGGGACGCAGGCCCTCAACCAGGCCTACGGGTTCGACTGGTCGTTCGGTGTGAGCATCGGGATAGGGGTCTATCTCATCTCGTACTATCTCGCGCTGTATGGGTGGTACAGGGGGACTCCGAGGGAACTGCAGGGAAAGATCTACACCACGGGGGTGGGCGGGTATGTGATGGTCTTCCTCTTCACTTGGATGCTCGGCTTCACTCTGCAGATTGCCGGGTACCCGCTGTAAGCTTCGAGTAGCTCAAAAGGGTCTCCGCATAGCCCGCGTCGAAGTCGTCTGCCATCTGGCTAGAGACAATCGACTTCGCAGCCCTCTCCACCTTGGCGCTGTCCCACGACTGCAGCGTCCCGTCCTTCCCCTTGGAGATGCTCGCGAGTATCCCCGACGCCGCCATCAGGCTCCCTCTCTCCCTCTCGGACTCCGCCTCAGGCTGGAGCTCCTGTATCTTCCTCCTCGCTTCGTCAAGGTCAGACTTCGCGAGCGAGTCGAGGATGGACATGATTTCGGCCTGCACAGCTTTGTCTGTTCTTACCAGCCGCCTCCTGGATATTTAACCCTCATCGGCGTCGGACGGCCCGCTCCGACAGCGGAAGGCATCAGGCATACAGTCCGCCAGCCGCCGGCGCCTCTGCGCTTTGAGCGGCTGGGAGGGGGCCCTCCCGACTTCAGGTCACGCCGGCTACCCCGAACCCCAGGGTCGCCTTCTCTCCCGTCGGCGATACGGTAGCCGTCACCCTCCCGCCGTTGCGCTCGAGGAGGATGGACTTGTGGACCAGCTGCTCCACCGTCCTCCCCCCTATCCCGACGTCCCCTGCGTTGCCGAATGTGACCCTGTTCGTCAGAATGTAGGCCCTGGCGTTGGTGTAGGCGTCCCTCGCCATCTCGCTCAAGTGGACATCCAGGGAGCCTTGCCTGCTCGGGGCGTTGGACCTCCCGGGGAGGGAGACGGAGAAGTTTCGCGTGAGCGTGTCCACCACCACCAGCTTGCATCCTGCCGTCTCCTCCCTCCTCTGCATCCCCCTGACCGTCTCCATCTGTTCCGGCGCTGAGTCGGACCTCATGTACACGACCCTCTCCAAGACTCCTCTGGTCTCCCACCCCCTGGCACCGGCGATCTGCTCGAGCCTCTCGGGCCTGAAAGCCCCCTCCGTGTCTATGTAGAGGACCCTCGCCCCATCCTTGGCCGCGCAGAGGACCGCCTGCATCGCGAGTTGCGACTTCCCGCTGTTGCTCTTGCCGTAGACCTCTGTCAGAGTCCCGGCCCTATATCCACCAGAAAGCAGGGCGTCGAGGCCTTCTGAGCCTGAGGTATAGCGGCGGAACGAAGCAACCCGCCTGATGGCCTCCGCGACTGTCTCTGTCCCGGCCGTCTTTTCCCCCTTTCCGGGCTGTTTGGTCACCGATGTCTTTTTAACTGTGAGCCGGCCCACGAGAAACCCAGCAGTGACCCCACAGCAGTTCCAACCCCCCCAGCAGTCGAGGCGCCCTCTCAGCATCCTACAGAAGTCCATGAACAAGCAGGTCTCCGTGCGCCTGAAGAACGAGATCGAATACAAGGGGAAGATGTCCAACGTCGACCCCTACATGAACGTCATACTGCTCGACGCAGAGGAGTCGGAGAACGGGAACAAGGTCGCAAACTACGGCAAGGTAGTCATCAGGGGCAACAACGTCCTCTACGTGAAGATAGAAGACCGCCTGTAGGCAACCCACGCGCAACGACACGACCTCTCGCTACATGGTCCGCGACCCCCCTGTGACGAAGTCGAAGCTCCTCTGCGCGTCTGCATCGACCCCGTATGCTCTCCTGAAGAAGCTGGTGACGTTCAGTATATCGTGCATCAGCAGGTCGGCGCCGTTGGGGTGAGAAGCGGCGACCGCCTGGGGCCAGTCTATCAGCCAGAATGACGCGCCGTCGGTGAGTATGTTGTACTCGCTCAGGTCTGCGTTCACGAGCCCCGCTTTCAAGTAGGCAGTCCGAATCAGGCCTAGGATGACCCCCAGGGCAGCCCTATGATCGGCGAGGGCGGGGCGTTGGGACAGCCTCACCCCTGAGACCTCCTCTAGCAGAACCGTGCTCCTGCTGTACGCCACCGCGCGGGGGAACGACGGCGAGAGGCCTTCGAGCATCTTCAGCGCGTGATACTCCCGCCTGGCTGCGTCGTAGTTGGCTGTCATCCAGCTCCTGAAGGCCGCGTCCTCGCTCCCCCTCCTCTTCCTGACGCTGGTGAACGAGGTCCTCCCTATCTTGTAGAGCTTGAGAGCGTAGATTGTCCCCTCCTCGGTGAGCGCCTCGTACACGTCCGACTCCTTCCCCTTCGCTATTATCGCCCCCAGCGCGAAGATTAGGTCCTTCTTCACGTAGTCCTTGAGCGCCATAGCCTCGACTCCTTCCCTTGTCAGGGCGAACCCCCTCCCCTTCCGCATCAACAGGCCCTTCCTCTCGAGGTCGGCTGTCGCGAACCCCACCCTCTCCGAGGGGAGGCGGCTCATCCGCGACACCCTGCCTGCGTCTGGGGTCCCGTATCCGGTGGACGCGCGCTCGACGCCAGCCAAGGTCCTCCACTCCTCGTCCTTCAGCGACTTCAGGACCCTCGCCGCCTTCTCCGTCGTCGACATCAGTCCACCTCTCGGAATCCCGCCCTATTGACGTTGCCCACCGAGCGCCGGCCGTCGTTCTTATCAGACGCCCGTCGGAACCTGCCCCCCTTGCAGCGCATCATCCTAGACACAGACACCGCGGGGGACGACACGATAGCCATTATGATGGCTATGAGAGCGAAGGGAGCCAGGCTCGAAGGGGTCACCATCAACTGCGGGAACATCGACTTCGACCAGGAAGTCGAGAACGCCCTCTACACCATCGAGGTCGCGGGGGGTTCAGGGGAAGTCCCTGTCTATCCAGGGGCGAGGCACCCTCTCCTCAAGGAGTGGAGGACCGTGGAGGAAATCCATGGGGTCGACGGGATGGGGAACTCCATGTTCCCCCGGGCCAGGCAGAGGCCCGAGCGGAAGCACGCCGTGGACGCCATAGTCGACGCGATCAACGAAAGCCCGGGGGAGATCTCCCTCGTCGAGATAGCCCCGATGACAAACGTCGCCCTAGCCCTCAGGAAGGACCCGGGGATAGCCAAGAAGGTGAAGGAGTTCTATTTCATGGGAGGGGCCAACCAGTACCTCGGCAACGTCACGCCGGCGGCCGAGTTCAACATATGGGTCGACCCAGACGCGGCGAGCATCGTCCTGAACTCGGGGATGCCGATTACAATGGTGGGATGGGAGATAGTGATGAGGCACGGGCTCATCGGGGCCACGGAGCTGGCTGAGATAGAGGGGATGAAGACCGCAAAGTCGGAGTTCTTTCTCGCAGTGAACCGGCAGGTTCGCAAGTTCATGCGGGTCGAGAGAGGATTCGACGGGACCAGCTGCCCTGACAGCATCACCATGGCGATCGTCCTGAACCCTGAAGTGGCGACGGACACCCGGGAGCGCTTCGTCGAAGTCGACGCCGGGGACGGCGTCTCGAGAGGGGCCACCTGGGTCGACGAGCTGGGGTACCTGAAGAGGAAGCCCAACGTCAGAGTCGTCTATGAGGCCTCGCACCGGGCCTTCCGGAGCATGCTCTACGAGATGCTCAGTGGCCGACGGGTCTAGGGCTATTCCAGCAGGTCGGAGCGCAAGAACCCGTCGACCTCCCCACGTCCGGGGATGGCCGCTACCGCCTCCTCTTTGGAGGCGCAGAGCGCCCCCGCGTAGTTCGCGAACCTCACGGCCTGCCTCAGCGGCTCGCCTTCGCCGAGGGCCACTGCCAGCGCGGCGTTGAAAACGTCTCCGCACCCTGTGGTGTCTACCGCCTTCACCGAGGGGGCTGGGACGGCATAGGAGTCGCCCTGGGTCATCACCCTTGCGCCGCGGCTGCCAAGTGTGACTACGACCGCCTTGGCCCCCTTTGAGAGGAGCGCCCTCGCCCCTTGCTCGAAGTCGTCGCCCCCCGTGAGAACCCGGAACTCCTCCTCGTTCGGTGTGACTACGTCCACCCCCGAGAGGTCTATCGCCCCTCCCCCGGAAGGGGCAGGATTGAGTATGACTGTGAGACCGTGCTCCTTGGCGCTCCGCTTGGCCGCCGCCACAGTCTCTGGGGGGACCTCGAGCTGGATCAGCATGGTTCCAGAGAGGGCTATGGTCCCGGCCGCCCTGCCGATGTCGGGCGGTCCCAGGTCCCAGCTGGCCCCAGGGACGATGGCTATGGAGTTGGCGCCTCCGCAGTCGACTATCACGAAGCCAAGGCCCGTGTGCCTGGGGGTCCGCTTCACCTGGCTTGCGTCCACCCCCTCGCGCTGCCACATGGCTAGGGCCTGGTCTCCGTCTTCGTCAAAGCCGACGCAGGCGACGATGCTCGCCTTCCCTCCGAGCCTCCTGACGGCCACCGCCTGATTAGAACCCTTCCCTCCCGGGACCCTCCTGTACCTCGAACCGACCACAGTCTCCCCCGTCTTTGGGAGGCGGTCTACCCGCATCATCACCGCGGTGAGATAGCTCCCTACGACTACTATCGGCTTCACCGGCCGAGCCGCTCCCTCAGCTCGTCGATTATCGCCACCCCCGCCCGCGTCCCAACGTAGTCGGCCCCGGCGTCGACCAGGCTGAGCGCGTTGTCGAGGTCTCTTATCCCGCCTGATGCCTTCACGTGCACCTTCGGGCTGACCGATTCCCTGAGGAGCCTGATGTCCTCCACCGTCGCGGGTCCCCCTCTCCCCCACCCGCTCGAGTTCTTCACCCCTGCTACGCCCGCCTGTTCGCTCAGCTTCGCCGCCCTGACCCTTTGCTCTCTGTCGAGTACCGCGAACTCGAGCATCACCCTCACGGGCCGTCCCCCTGCCTCGCGCACCATCGCCGCGACCTCGTCCCTGAACTCCTCGTCCATCCCCGACCTGAGGAAGCCGATGTTGGGCATCACGTCGAACATGTCTGCGCCGAGGGCCGCCGTCTCTCTGATCTCCGCCAGCTTCGCGGTCGAGGTCGCTCCTCCCATAGGGAATCCCACCCCCGCGGAGACCTTCACGTCGTCTCCGACCAGCTCCTTTGCCTTCTTCACCCAGCACCCCTGGACCACAACCGCGCCGAACCTGTACTCCCTCGCCGTGGAGCAGAACGTCCTCAGGTCAGAGAGCGTGGCCTCGGGGGCCACCAGCGTATCGTGTATCTTCTTCGCGAAAGCTTCCGGGTCCGGGAGCCGCATCTCCATGGGCCGCTCCCTCCACCTGGCATCGTAATTGAGCTTTCGCGACTCAGTTGGATTCCTCGGCCGCGGCCCTGTCGTACGCGGCCCAGTAGGCGTCCGGGGCCTCTCTGAAACGCCTTGCCCGCTCGCCCCCCCTGCTGACCCAGAGCCCTTCCCCGGATGAGACCCGGCCGATCGCCGTCGCACTCACCTCCGACTCGGACAGGGACTCCTCGAGCCTCTTAACCCCTCGAGGCCTGCAGGTGATCAGTAGCGCCCCCTCACCCATGGTCCGCAGCGGGTCGACGCCGAAGGCTGCGCAGACGTCGGCGACCTCTCGCAGGACGGGGATCCTGTCCGCATCCACCTCGAACGCTTTCCCTGACGCCGCTGCCATCTCGTCCAACGCCCCCAGCACACCGCCCTCTGTTGCGTCGTGCATCGACGTGACGGCTGTCCTCAGGCCCGCCCCCCGGGCTGCCCTTGCGTCGGAGACAGTGGAGCACGACCCGAGCAGAGAGCGGGCCACCCTGGCCGCCTTCCCCCCTGCGGACCTCTCCGTGAACTCCGGGAAAGACACCGCCAACGACGCGGCGGCCTCTATGGCGGCGTGCTTCGTCATCAGGACGACGTCCCCCGCCCTCGCCATCGAGGGGGTGACGTACCCGTCATCGGGGGCGACCCCGAACATCACCCCTCCCCCGATCACTGTGTACCCGCCCCCCGGGTAACTCCCGCTGTGACCCCCTGCTATCGTGACTCCGAGCTCCGTGCATTCGTCGCCGAGGGCTCCGATGAACGTCTCCCTGTCGCCTGCCTCCATTTCTGGCGGGAAGTTGTAGGTGAAGACGGCGAACTCAGGGTCTGCCCCTGCGGTCGTGAAGTCAGAAGCTATGAGGTGCACGCTCATCCAGGCAGAGCGTCGCATCCCCACCGCGGGCATGGCCGAGACCGGGTCCGCGGTGACTATCATCACCCTCCCCTCCCCGATCCGTAGGACGCCGTTGTCGAGCCCGCGCCCCGGCCCTTGGACCACCCTCTTCGACGGGGCCCCGAGATGACTGTAGACCGCCTCCATCGAGCGGGGTGGAAGCTTCCCGGCTGCGCTCAATGTTCGGCGGCTCCGCGGTACTGCAGGAATCCAAGCCTGCGGAAGGCTGGGGCGGCCGCCCTGATTATCGCCAGGGCGGCAGGTATGTATACAAGATCCACCATCGTCGCAAAGTCAAACGAGGCGAGCCCGAGGGGCGACTGCCCGGCAGGGACGCTGTATGAAAAGAGCCCGTAGGCGTAGAAGAACCAGTCTGAGAAGAAGAATGCCAGCGTCTCAAAGATCGTTGCGCCTACCATCGCCGCGACCAGCGCCTTCGTCCCGCGGTTCCTGGCCCATGCTATGATCAGGACCTCGGGGACGCGGGCCCAGACCATCCCGAAGGGATAGATCGGCGACCCGCCCCCCTTGAATGCGACGTTGTACGCCTCCCCTATGAACCCGCCTATCCCGGTGGCCGCTGCCGCGGTCGGCACGTCTATCAGCACAGCCAGGACCATTATAATCGCAGGGGACCAGGTTATCTCGTAGACGGGTGGTGGGAGCGGGATTGAGAACACGACGCTCGCGGTTATCAGGGCAGAGAACACTATCACCACAGACAGCTTGACGCTCGCCCTGGCTCCTGTCCCCACCGTGTGCAACTGGCCCGCCTCTCCTGCCCTGCTCCTCTCCATGTTGAGTTTATAAACTACTTAATAAATCGGTTATAGCATGCAGCCACCCGACGAGCTGATGTCTCAGACGTTCCTCCCAGCCATGCGCCAGTTGGTTGCGGCGCGACTGCGGGCCGAGGGGCTCTCCCAGAGCAAGATCGCTCGTCTCCTCGGCACTACCCAGGCCTCGGTCAGCATGTATCTCTCGTCAGGCCCTGACAGAGCCGTCGCCGCCCTCTCCAGGTTCGCAGTCTCCAGGGCAGAAGCGGACGTCTATGCCGCCCGGCTCGCCTCGGCTGTCTCCCGTGGCGCCGCAGAGGGGGTCGGGACCCTCGTCTCGATCTGGACGGGGATCCTCGGGAGCGGCGCCGCCTGCGGTCCGCACAGGGTCCAGTACCCTGGCCTCGCCGACTGCGACGTGTGCGTCAGGGCGTACGGGGGCCAGGCGGGAGCCAAAGCCAGGGCCGTGGCAGACGTCTCCGACGCCGTCCGGCTTCTCGAGTCGTCAGACAGCTTCGTCAGGGTGATGCCAGCGGTGTCTGTCAACCTTGCCCTCGCGCCCGGGGCGGCGACGAGCCCATCCGACGTAGTGGCGATACCCGGCCGGATAGTGAAGGTCAAGGGGAGGGCGAAGGCGATGCTCCCCCCAGAGGCCGGGGCGTCCGCCCACATCGCCAGGGTCCTACTGCTAGCCAGGGCCGTCCGCCCAGAGTTCAGGGCCTGCATCAACCTCAGGTATGACGACAAGATCGCGTCGGTGCTGAAGCGGCTTGGCCTCCGCGCCCTCTCCGTCGGAGGCAACGCCAGAGCCGCGACAGAGGACGCGACCGTAGAGGCCCTCCGGAGGAGGCTGGAGAGATCGCCCGGGAGGTTCGACGCGGTGGTAGACGAGGGCGGTGACGGGATAGAGCCAAACCTCTACCTCTTCGCCTCGGGGGCTCAGGAGGTCGCCGCACTCGCCCTCAAGCTCGCCGAGTCGTATCCTAGGGATTAGCTATCGGCGCCTCTCCGGAACCTTGGGCCGCCTGGCCCGCCTGGCGCACGCTTCCACGAATGCTACGTAGATGGGCTCGGGCCTCTCGGGCCTGCTGATGTACTCCGGGTGATACTGGGTCCCCATGTAGAAGGGGTGCCCTTCGAGCTCCATTATCTCTGCTCTCCTCCTGCCGTCGCTGAATGCGGTGAACTTCATCCCCTTCTCTTCGAACCTCTTGAGGTATGCCTGGTTGAGCTCGTACCTGTGCCTGTGCCTCTCCCTTATCTTCTCAGCGCCGTAGATCTCGAAGGCCCTGCTGGGCCTCTCGATGAACACGTCGTGGCCTCCGAGCCTCATCGTCCCTCCGAGGTTGGTCACCTCCCGCTGTTCCGGGAGCAGGTCGATCACCGGGTGCGGGGTCTTCGGGTCTACCTCTGTGGTGTTGGCCCCCTCCAGGCCGAGGACGTTCCGGGCGAAGGACACGCTCGCCAGCTGGAAGCCGTAGCAGAGCCCCAGGAAGGGGACCCCGGCCACCCTGGCCGTGTTGGCCGCGGCGATCTTCCCCTCCACCCCTCTCCCTCCGAACCCCTGGGGGAGGACCACCCCGTCGTAATCCTCTATCTGGCGGAGCTTGGACTTGTCCTTCTCGATCCCCTCTGAGTCTATCCATGATATGCTGACGTCCGCGCCGTTGACCGCCCCCGCGTGGGCGAGCGCCTGATTCACGCTGACGTAGCTGTCGGCCAGGCTGGCGTACTTCCCTATCATCGCCACCCTCACCGCGTGCCTGTGGCCGACGAACCTGTCTGCCACAGCGTTCCAGGCGCGCATCGAGCCCCTGGCCTTCAGCCCGAGCTGCCTCCTGATGGGGACCAGGACACCCTCCGCCTCGAGGAGCCTGGGGACGAGGTAGATCGACTTGACGTCCGGGTCTGAGATCACGCTCTCCATCGGGACGCTGGCGAAGAGCGCTATCTTCTCCTTGGCTTCGGCCGGGAGCGGGCGGATCCCCCGTATCACCATCACGTCGGGCTGGACGCCTATCCTTCGCATCTCCTGCACGCTGTGCTGCGTGGGCTTCGTCTTCATCTCACCCACCACGGACAGCTCCGGGGCGAGGCTGACGTGGAGGAAGAGGGTCTTCGAGGGGCCTTCTTCCATCCTCATCTGCCTGAACGCCTCCAGGAAGGGGAGGCTCTCGATGTCCCCTACCGTCCCCCCGCACTCCACCACCAGGACATCGACCTTCTCTTTCTCAGCCAGGTCCCTTATCCTCCTCTTGATCTCGTCGGTGACGTGCGGGATTATCTGCACGGACTTACCCAGGAACAGCCCCCTCCGTTCATCGTCTATCACCTTCTTGTAGATCTGGCCGGTCGTGATGTTGTTGGCCTTCGACACGTCCCTGTTCAGGAAACGCTCGTAGTTGCCGATGTCCATGTCCGTCTCCCCTCCGTCGTCAGTGACGAAGACTTCGCCGTGGGTGTAAGGGTTCATTGTCCCCGCGTCGAAGTTGAGATAGGGGTCGATCTTCAGGCAGTTGACGCGGACCCCAGACAGCTGGAGAAGTTTTGCCACAGAGGACGTTATCACCCCCTTTCCGAGCCCAGACATGACCCCGCCCGTGACGAAAAGATACTTGGGCAAGTCGTCACTGGAACGTCCAAGCTAGTTAAGGGTTACGAGGTCCTCTGCCTACGCGACCTGCCGGGTGATCACGGCCAGGTCCGAGACGTCGACCAGCAGCTTGCTCACCCGCTCCAGCGAAGCCAGGATCTCGGCGGTGGCGGCGCTGTCTCCTGGGTCCCCTTTCGCTATGGCGGCGAGGCTGGAAGTGATGTCCTTGGCCATGGCGTCCATCCTGCTGTTGACTGTCCTAGGCTTCCCCACCCGCCTCGACAGGAACCCCTGGGTCGCCAGGTCGTTCATGGCCTTCAGTTTGGCGACGCACCTCGAGTACTCCCTGGCGAGGTCCTTCCGGACTGGGCTTTCACGGAACTTCACGGAGAGCTCGCTGACCGCGTCCCCCGCGCTCTCGAGGAACGTCGCCAGAACCCTGTAGTCGAGGAGGTCGACCGGGGAGAGGCCGTACCTCTCTGCGACCTCCGCCCTGACGATGGCCGCCCTCGTCGCTCTGACGAGGAGGAAGTACAGCCTGTCCACCTCGTCGTCCCTCTCGCTCACGAGGGCGAGGAGCTTCGAGTCCTCTGTGGCCAGGGCGTCAGCGGTGTCCTTGAGCATCCCGTCCAGGAGTCCAGACATCCTCCTGACGATGTTCTCGGGGGTGATGGCGGTCGGCTCGAGGAGGAACTGCAGAGTGATCCGCCTTGAGTCCTCGTCTAGGACCTCCAGGCCGACGAGCCTCTTCATCGTGTCCCTGATGTACTGCCTCTCCTCCCTGGTGATCATCTTCGCGCCGACGACCTTGATCAGGTCGTAGCCCAAGAGGTACGCCCCTGTGATGTCGTTGACGACCTGGGCGAAGTCTCCGCCTGCATGGGTGATGACCAGCTGCCTCTGCTCCTCTTCGGCCCCGTCGTAGGGCCTCACCATCAACTTGCGCGGCGAGAGCTCCTCCACGGAGAGGTCCGCTCCTTTCCTGATGCCGTTCTTCCTGACCCAGTCCTTGGGGAGCGACACCAGGATCGTCCCCCTCCCCATCTCTATCGCCTTCCGAGCCGGCACGTCTCTATGCCTGGCGCCCGCTCTCTATACGTCGTTCGGAGGACGCGTGACGCGACTACGCCGGGGGTGGGGCGGGCTTGTTGACCTGTTTGTTGACCGCCTCTGCCAGGTAGTGACCGCGCAGCGTGACCTTGGCAGCGGTGACCCCCGGGACGGACATCAGCCCCGCTTTGATGTCGCTGGCGATCTTTAAGGCGAACATCGGGGGGCAGAAGGGCGCCGTAAGGTGGAACTCGAGGTCCACGGAGCCGCCGCTGACGGCCAGCTTGTCTATGAGCTTGAGGTCGGTGATGGGTCTCCCGAGCTCTGGGTCGATTATCTTCGCCATGGCCGCGTCGATGGCCGACTGTTCCACCTGCGACAAGCTTTCCAGGAGAATTAGCCCCAACTGATTATTTATCCGTTTGGCGGCGCAGGCTGTGAAGCGATGTCAGGTTTAGCTACCTTCTTCGCCTTCGACGCCGGGCTCTTCGTGGAGGCCTTCGTCCTCCTGTTCGCGGTGATAGACGCGGTGGGGACGGTCCCCATATTCATCGGGCTGACGGAGGGGGCCAGGGAGTCCAGGCGGAAGATAGTGAGACAGGCCGTCGTCATCTCGACGGTCATACTCGTCCTCTTCGCGCTCTTCGGTTGGCTTATCTTCGAAATCTTCGGCATCAACATCAACGACTTCCGGGTCGCGGGCGGGGTCATACTTTTCATCGTCGCAGTCGACCACCTCAGGGGGGACCAGGACAGGCAGAGGGGGCTCGCCCCATCTGACATCGCCGCCTTCCCACTAGCCACCCCCCTCCTAGCCGGTCCGGGCGCTATCTCCACCGTGATCATCATATCTGCCCCGCCCTACAGCCCGTTCCTGGCCTTGCTCGTGGTGGTGTCCAATGCAGCCCTGGCCTACCTCGTCCTCTCAAGCTCCGACTGGGTGGGCAAGTTCATGGGGCAGAACGGGACCGCCGCCCTCTCTAGGATAACCGCACTGCTCATCGCGGCCCTGGCGGTCGCGTTCGTCGCCGAAGGTCTGAAAGGGCTGTTCCCAGTGCTCTAGGAGCGGCCATGACAACCGCAGTCCGCATCAGGATAACAGGGCTCGTCCACGGCGTCTCCTTCAGGGCTAGCATGGCGCGCCTGGCGGCCGACGCGGGGGTCCGCGGCTGGGTCCGCAACCTCCCGGACGGTTCTGTGGAAGCATTCCTGGAGGGG
The DNA here is from genome assembly GCA_021800855.1 of archaeon. Classification (GTDB taxonomy): domain Archaea; phylum Thermoproteota; class Nitrososphaeria; order Nitrososphaerales; family Gagatemarchaeaceae; genus UBA183. The sequence goes on from JAJYYP010000002.1 coordinate 34,563, forward strand.
GACGAGCGGAAGGTTCAGAGGGTCATAGACTGGGCCAGGTCTGGCCCCCCGAGGGCAAGGGTAGACCGGGTGGACGTCGAGGCCGCTTCTCCTAGGCACCACCGCGACTTCCGCATCCACTGACGACCAAGCGTCATCCTCTCTGGTAGGACTCCCACTTCTCGCGCAGATGCGGGTCTGACAGCGCCGCAGCCACGTAGTCCCCGAACTGGGAGGCGGTAGCCCCGTCCGGCCTCCCTGTGACCTTCACCTTCCCTTCGTACAGCGAACAGACGTCAAGGGCCATCGCGAGCCTCCTGCTCTTCTCCAGCATTCCTATGTGCTCCAGGAGCATCGCTGCCGCCCTCATGAGGCTGAGGGGGTCTGCATAGGCCCCTCGCCCCTCGGCGACCATCCTCGGCGCTGACCCGTGGATCGCCTCGAACATGCCGAACCTAGCCCCGATGTTGGCGCTCCCCGCCGTCCCGACACCTCCCTGCAGCTCGGCGGCCTCGTCTGTCACTATGTCCCCGTAGAGGTTCGGGAGAACGACCACCTCGAAGTCGCGCCTCCTCTTCTCGTCTATGAGCTTGGCTGTGAACACGTCGATGTACCAGCTGTCCCACTTCACCTCCGGGAAGTCCGCTGCCACCTTCTTCGCCGCGTCCAGGAAAAGGCCGTCGGTGGTTTTGATAACGTTGGCCTTCGTCACGACCGTCACACGCTTCCTCCCTGTTTTCCTGGCGTGCTCGAAGGCCAGCCGGATGATCCTCTCGGACCCCGGCCGGGTGATCACCTTGAAGTCAACGGCCAGATTCGGCGTGACCATGAACCCCTTGCTTCCGAGGACGTACTCGCCTTCCGTGTTCTCCCTGAAGAACACCCAGTCTATCCCTTGGGACGGCACCTTCACCGGCCTCACGTTCGCGAACAGGTCGAAGGCCTTCCTGATTGCTATGTTCGCGCTCTCTATGTTTGGCATCCCGCTCCCTTCTTCCGGGGTGGTCGTCGGCCCCTTCAGCAGGACGTGGCACTTCCGGATCTCTGCTAGGACCTCCTCTGGGAGGGGCTTGAGCTGCTTGACCCTGTTCTCGATGGTAAGTCCACCTATCTCCCTTATCTCCACCCGGCCGGACCTGAGCTCGTCCTCAAGGAGTCTCTCCATCACCCTCTTGGTCTCCTTTGCTATGATGGGGCCGATGCCGTCCCCTCCGATGACCCCTATCACGACCCTGTCGAGCTTCGCGTAGTCAAGCCACTCGACCGGTCTCCCGATCCTCTTGGCCCTCTCGACCTGTTCCTGCAGCAGCACCTGGAACCGCTCAGCCGCATCCGAGAGGGACCCGTCTTCACCCACCATGAGTTTCAGCCCTCCTCCAAGTCCATTAAAGGGTGCTCCCGAAAAGTCTGCCGAGCCTCACCACATCTGGCTAAGGGCGCGCCTCCGCCAGACCGCACCTATGACCGGGAGGGACATGGCCTGCCGCCCCGCCGCGAAGACCTACGCTGGAGCGACGGTCGAGGTGCTCCGTTCCAGCCCCAGCAATAGGGCCGCCCACCCTCACGAGGCTTCACTTTCAGCGCTCCGCCCGCCGGGCCTGCAGCCGCCGACTAACATTTTTAGCGCGACCCCTCTGGACGGGGTCCGATGTCCTCCGGCGCCGACGTGAAGAAAGCAGCGGAGCTGAAGCTCTGGCTGGAGGGGAGGATAGCCCAGCTGCAGGAAGAGATAGAGAGGCTCAGGGAGACCCTGGGCTACGTCGACGCCACGCTCAGGGTGTCCACTTTCAAACCTGCCATAGAGATGCTCACAGAATCAAAGGCCTCCGCCGAGACGCGCGAGCTCAAGAGGGACAAGGGCGGTCAGGTCATAGCGGTCGCCACAATAACCCCGGACGCCGTGTCCGTGGAACCTGCAGGGACGGTCTTGAAGCCTACCACACCCCCGTTCCGGTCCTTCCTCATCGGCAAGATACTGGAGGGGATGAAGGCGAAGGACGAAGAACTCGTGAAGGGGGGGAAGCTTGCCAAGGGAGCCGGTCTGCGGTTCGACGTGGAGGAGGTCAACGGAGCCATAGGCAAGCTGATAATCGAGAACTACAGGGAGAAAGCCAGGCTCAACGAAATCCTCAGCACCGTCTCCTGGACCTTCTCGCGGATGATGGAGAAGTAGGGGTCAGCTCCTACCCAGCGCAGACAGGGTAGGCGGGACGGGTTCCCTCCCGCCGAGGTAGAGCGCGGCGGCCATGTTTGCGAACCTCAGGCGAGCTCGCTCGTCCATCCCCTTCAACCTGCCATAGATGGAAGCGGCGTCCCAGACGTCTCCCGCCCCTGTGAGTCGGCGGGTTCTGACACGCCTGGCGGGGCTGGCGGTCACGCTGGTCCCCTCACTGGTGTACGCGCCGTCGACGCAGTGGAGGTCGAACACGACTCCGAGTGCCCTCGCAAGATATAGGCACCTGGTCGCCCTGTCCGCGGACTCGATTCCGAGGGTGGTGGCAGCCGAGAGGCTCTCGAACTCGTTCATGCTCACCCAATCGACCAACCTCCTCTCAGAGATGAGCTTGGCGAGCCCCTTGAACCTGTCCAGCCTGTCACGAAAGTCAGCAGGGTCGATGTAGATTGTCTTCTCCGGACCGAGGCGCCTCCTCAGCCCCTGCAGCAGCTGCGTCCCCCTCCTGTTCGCGGCCCAGTTGACCGAGCATACGACCCTCGATCCTTCGAGCCCGGCCCAGTCGTCTTCGCTGAGGACAGAGGGGCCGAAGTCAGACGCCCCCCTGCCGTCGGACAGCATCACGTTGGTGCTCTCCTCGAAGGCGACCGTCAGCCCCGCCGGTAGCGGTTTCACCCTAAGGTCGGCCCTCAGACCTCTGAATGCGCTCTTCAGGAGGTGCTCGTGGGCGGGTTCGCAGTGTGTTATCAGCAGCGTCCTCAGGCCCAACCTGGCGAGCGCGTGGGCGAGGTTCACGGCGTTCCCTCCCCTGATCTCTTCTTGGGAGGTCCCATGGATCCCGCCCCCGCCTGACGCGGCCTTCTCTGCGACCTCGCCCATGGTCTTCTCGAGCCCCCTCACGTGGACCAGCCTGTCCACGAAGTAGTCGTGCATCACCGCGACGTCGTACTCTCGGGGCATCCTACTTCAGGATCTCTATCCTCCGGACGTCCTTCAGGCCATGGAGCTCCTCTATGACCTGCCCGGTGAGCTGGCCCTCCACCACCAGGGTCATCTTTGCGTCGGGGACCATCTCAGGGTCCTCCGCGACCGCCTGCCTCACCACCATGCCATGGCGCGAGAGTATCTCGGCGACCTCCGCCATGATGCCAGGGGACTTCGGGTCGGCCTGAATGACCACGGCCGTGTACCCGAGGAGGTTCACTACGTCGACTAAACTGGTCCCGAGGGGGGCCGTCTTTGAGAACAGGGAGTAAAGGTATCGGTTCTGCCTTATCTGCTGCACCGTCTGCTTCACCACCCTCCTGTCCACGTCCACAGCCCTGGCGACGGCGGTGAATCCCACCTCCACGTCCCCGACGTAGATCTTCTCGTCCTCTGACACCCGCATCCCGCACTCGATCATCTTCCTCACTATGTCCGGCCTGACCACCTGACGTTCGAACTGCTTCCGGATGCTCGGCCACACGACAGATGTCCGGAATTGTGCGCTATTGAGGGTTTCCGCACCCCCTGAACCAGCAACCTGATGCACAGTTTCGCGCACGATTCGATTTAACCACCTGTCACGGGGCCCGGACCATGAGTCCCACACAGCTGAAGTCGGTCCTTTCCTCCGACAAACTCCCGCATGACTACTACAACATCCAGCACGACCTCCCGGAGCCTCTGCCTCCGCCCCTCGACCCGCGGACCATGCAGCCGATGGCCCCCGAACCACTCCTCCGGCTCTTCGCTAAGGAGTGTGTGATGCAGGAGGTCTCCACCCAGGAGCTCATCCCCATCCCCGAAGAGGTCAGGGAAGCCTACCTCAGGCTAGGGAGGCCGACCCCGCTGTATCGGGCGACCCGGCTAGAGGCCAAACTGAAGACCCCCGCCAAGATATTCTTCAAACGCGAAGACCTCAACCCGGCAGGGAGCCACAAGCCGAACACCGCCATAGCCCAGGCGTACTACCACATGAAGGAGGGGACGGAGCGCCTGACCACCGAGACGGGGGCGGGGCAGTGGGGGAGCGCGCTGGCCCTGGCGGCGGCCATGTTCGACATTGACCTGACCGTGTACATGACGAGGAGCAGCTATGACCAGAAGCCCTACCGCCGTACGCTGATGGAGGTCTACGGGGCCGAGGTGCACCCGTCCCCCAGCTCGAGGACAAATGCGGGGAAGAAGTTCCTCGCGAAGGACCCGAACCACCCCGGGGGCCTGGGGATAGCAATCAGCGAAGCGGTGGAAGACTGCGTCACCCACGACAACACGAAGTACGCCCTCGGCAGCGTCCTGAACCACGTCCTCACCCACCAATCGGTCATAGGCCAGGAGGCGAAGCTGCAGATGGAGGAGTTCGGCGAGGACCCCGACTACATAGTCGGGTGCATCGGAGGGGGGAGCAACTACGCCGGCCTGGCCTACCCTTTCATGAGGGACAAGCTCAGGGGTAAGAGCGCGGCGGAGTTCGTCGCGTCTGAGCCGAAGGCTGTCCCTTCGACCACCCGCGGGGCCTACAGGTACGACTTCGCTGACTCGGGCGAGATGACCCCGCTGATCAAGATGTACACCGTGGGCCACACCTACCAGTGCCCGCCGATTCACGCGGGGGGGCTGAGATACCATGGCAAGGCGCCTTCGATGTGCATGCTCATAGACAAAGGCTTCATGCGTAGCGTCTCCTACTCACAGAACGAGGTGATGGAGGCTGGGATTCTCATGGCCCAGACGGAGGGGATCGTCCCGGCCCCCGAGTCGAACCACGCGGTCAAGGCCGCCGTAGACCTGGCCCTGGAGTGCAAGCGGAAGAACGAGGCGAAGACAATACTCTTCAACCTCAGCGGCCACGGCCTCCTCGACCTGAAGGCGTACGAAGACAAGCTAGCCAACAGGCTGGTGGACTTCGAGCCCGATGAGGGGTCGCTGGCCCAGGCCCTGGCCGCCCTCCCGGTCGTCCGTTGAGCGGGAGGCGCCTAGCCGTAGGCCCTGGTGATGCTGACGCCGTCGACCAGTATCCAGGGGCATAGCGTAGGGGTGTCGACCTCCCACCACTGGACCCATTCGCGCTCCTTCGACAGGAGCCTCACGGAGGAGAGCAGCCTCTGCTGGTCGTCCCCTGCGCGCATCCCCTTCAGCGGCCCCACGACCTTCCCGCCCTCCACAAGGTATGCGCCGTCCCGGGGGACGGTGGAGAACTCTCCGGTCCTGTAGTTGTTGAACCTGGTATACCAGTTGCTTGTGAGCACGATCCCCCTCTTCATCTCCTTCACCATCTCCTCGTAGCTGGAGTCCCCGGACCCCACCTCCAGGTTCCAGGGGTGTGGGGCGATGAGCCCGGCGTTCCCTGTGGTCTCTGACCTCCACTTCTTCGCCGTCGTGAGGTTGTGCAGGTACCCCCGAAGGACCCCGCCGTCTATTATCTTCGTGGCCCTGGTGCGGGACCCTTCGTCGTCGAACGCCCTACCTCCGAAGCCTCCCTCTATCACCCCGTGGTCGGTGAGATTGAACGACGGCGCGGCGACTTCCTCCCCGAGCTTCCCAGCGAGGCACGACGTCCCGGCGTCGACCGAGAACGCAGACGCAGCCCCCGCGACCGTCTCGATCAGGTTGGACGCGACCGTCGGGCCGAGCAGGACCTCGTACTTCCCTGCCTCAGGCTCGGCTGCTTGCCTCATACCCCTCGCGCCCTCCCCTGCCCTCCTCCCTGCCTCCTCCGGGTCGAACCCGCGCAAGGTCGACGAGCAGGACAGGCCGTGGCCGCTGGCGTCCCCCTCGCCGAAGGAACGGATGTTCAGCGTTATGGCCGTCCTCGAGTCGGCCCCCTTGGCCCCAGAGGTGGTCAGGATCGCGACCGTAGCCTTCCATGCGCTGATGGCTCCAGCAGACCTCTCCCCGCCTGCCGCCAGAGACGAATCTATCGCGGCCTTGGCCAGCTCAGGGAGGATTTCTTCCGCGCCTTCAAGTTTCTTGTCGACGCCTCCGCTCTGGCTGAACCTGGTCCCTGCGTCGGGGAGAGGCGCGTACTCGGCCTCGGGGAGCCCTCGCATGGACGCATAGAGTTCCTTGACGAAACTCTTCACCGCGGCCGGCGAGAGGTTCGAAGTCGACGCAATCGCCCTCCGCCCGGCCTTGGCCAGATACACGGTCAGCTCGGCTTCGTCGACCCTGTTGGCCACCGTCGCCGAGTTGTCTGCAAACCTGACCATGCTCTCCGCTATTCGGGTGCTGAGCGCGACCGCGTCGTCTACCTTCAGGGCCTCGGCCGTGCGGACCGCCAGGCTGTTCAGCCCGTCCAGGTCCACGCCTATCGCGCCCCCAGCCTTATCCCTGCCAGCAGCGTCTCCGGCCCCCCGGTCCACACAGGTGCTCCCTGCATCGGGTCCCCCTTCCCGCAGGTGGCCGCCTCGAACTCCATGTGCCTGCTCCTTGCCTTCACGCTCCCCCAGAGCTTCGGCGTGGTTATCTCAAGAACAGGGGACCTGACCAGTCCCTTCAGTTCTCCATGGTCTATCAGGTATGCCTCCAGACCCACGTACCTCTGGTTCAGCCTCTTGTCGTCTATGTTCCACTCCGTGAAGGACTTGAAGTATACGCCGTGCTTAACCTCCTTGAATATCTCTTCGGTGGAGTAGTCCCCTGGCTCCACGAACGTGTTAGCCATACGTATGATGGGCTCCCTGTCGAATGCGACTGCCCTCGCTGCACCGTTGCTCTCCACTCCGAACTGACGGGCCGTCGCCCTGTTCTGCAGGAACTCGTTTATGATCCCTCCCTTGATCAGCGAGCGCTTCTTCGCAGCCACCCCTTCGTCATCCACCGGGACGTACCCGTTGGAGTGCAGGAGCGTAGGGTCGTCGCTCACGTTCGCCTCGTCGCTCCCTATCTTCATCCCTAGGCTGTCTGGCCTGAGATATGACTCCCCAGCCTGGGCCCCCTCCCTCCCCAGGACCCTGTCCGCCTCTTGCGGGTGCCCCACCGACTCGTGGGCCGCAATCCCAGAGAGCTCCGGGCCGAGGACGACGTCTACCTCCTCCCTCGGAGGCTTCGCCGACGCTTTCAGGACCCTCCCCATCGCCTCCGTTTGCTCGACCACCTTCTCGACGAGCCCTAACCTCTTCACTACCTCGAGCCCCCCTGTCTCCCCCTGCTGGATGAACCTCTGGGCGGCAGACCCCGCTTCCACGGCTGTGAGGGAGCCGCCGAAGCTCACACGTGGGACGCGACCTGCCACCCTGGCGCCGTCGCTGTTGACGAAGTATCGCTCCTGGAGCTCCGCGGACAGGTAGAATATCCTCCCGGTCAGCTTCACCCCTGCTCTCCCGTCCGCGACTCTGCCGTCGATGTCCGTCAGCACCTCCTTCAGCCAGGCGGAGTCAGCGCTCTCGATCTTCTCTGTCTCGGGTGCCGCCCAGCTTGTCCTGGCAGACTTGGCCGAATCGAAGACCACGGGGCGCCGTAGCATCCCTCCGGATGCCTTCGCCAGCCTCACCGCCTTCGCCGCAACCTCGCGCACCGACTTCCTGCGCATCGCGTTGGTGGCGGCGAACCCGAGGGCTCCCCCGGCGATGACCCTGATTCCTATCCCGTACCCCTCGACGAACACGGACGGTTGTGGCTCCCCGTTCTTCAGTCCGAACTCCCTCTCCCATGTAGCCTGCACCCTGGCTTCGGCATACGACGCCCCCGCCTTCAGCGCCGCCGAGACCCCCGCTTCAGCGAGGTCTCTCGACTCCTGAACTCGCATGTCACACCTTCTCCAACGGGTGGTTCTTAACCTGCTCCGTGCTCTGACGTCGGCCCAGACTCGCCAGCTCTCCCTGGCGTCTAGTGGGCGTCTCGCAGGGACCTTATGAAGCGAGCAGTCTCGGACGGCTCCTCAACTAGATACGTCCTGATGCCTAGCGCTCCGGCCGCCTTGATGTTCTCTGGGACGTCGTCAACGAAGGTGCAGTCGCCGGGCAGGGACCGCGCCTTTCCTAGGGCTAGCCGGTAAATCGCTGGGTCGGGCTTGATGATGCCGTACTCGAACGACAGCACCGCGCACCCGAAGAGGGCACTGATCCCGAACTTCCTCTGGAGGGAATCCCACACCTCCCTGGACATGTTGCTCAGGGCTATCACCTCCCAGTCGCCGCGGCTCCCTAGCGCTCGAACTGCGTCCCACACCGGCTGGACCTTCCTCAACGCGGCGTCCAGCGTCTCCTCGAAGCGCGCGAAGGGGAGGTCTCCTCCGAGAGCCCCCACCAGCGCGCGATGGACCCCTGCTAGGGTTAGTTCCCCTATGTCGAGCCTCTTGCTCAGCGCCGAGAGCGTCCCGAACACTTCCCCCGGGTCCCTGCCGAGCTGCTCGCCGACCTCCAACGCCATCCTCTCCCACGGGTTTTCGATCAAGACGCCGCCGACGTCGCAGAAGAGGGTACGCAACGGGCGAAGCCGGACTAGCCCACTATATCTACTGGCTTCCCCTTGACAGGGACCTCGACCTTCATCCCTCTGCGCCTGACCCGCGGCGCGAATGACTCGGGGTGTTCCGTGTGGACGGGGACGACTTTGGCGGCGCCCACTCTCTCCACGAGGGAGAAGACCCCCTCCTCAGGCGCGTGGCCGGACGCGTGTAGCTGGGTGTATCTGAACCCGAAGTGTCGGATCCAGTTCTTGACCACCACCTCCTCCTTCTCGCCTTCTTCGTTGAACGCCTCGGTCGCCGAGTGGATGTACGTCCCTCCCCTGTCAGGCTTGATGTCTATCAGTTCCGGGAAGTCCCACGACTCGAGGTGGAGGAAGTAGTCAGTCTGATGCTTCCCTATTTCCGCCGCCGTCACTCCATGGTCCAGGAACTTCCGCTCCCACCTGTAGTAGTCAGAGTCGTCTATCCCGCCCGTCTTCTTCCTCTTCACGTAGACGTCGAGGTCCTTCCCGACGCTCGGGACCCTGAGCTTCCTGTCCTCCTTCAGCTTCTCCAGCAGGTTCGCCATCCTCATAGACACGACCACCCTCCGCCCCGAGCCTTGGCAGGCGTCGAAGAATGTGTTGATTCTGTCTACGTCGTTCCCTCGGAATGACGAAAAGACGAGTCCCTTCGACCCGGCGACCAGCCTCCGAGTTTCCTCGAGGACGGCTTTCTCGGAGATTCCAGACTTCCCGTCGCCCTGCCCGACCCTGGTCCCCTCCGTCAGGAGGGTCCCTGGCCTCTCCCTGCGTGCCGTCTCGGTGAAATCGAGGGTCATGGCGCCCGCACGCCCGTGGAACCGGAAGTCTCCTGTGTACGCGAAGGCGCCTTCGCTCATGTGCACGACGAAGCCGTATGCTCCGGGTATGGAGTGGTCGACGTGGACCGGGACGAACTCCATGGGTCCGACCTTGAACCGTCCCCCGGTCCTGAACCTCCTGATCTCGTGGTCATCGAGGGGGGAACTCCTCGAGTCGCTGTAGGCCTCGTGGATCAGCGACGTGGTCTCGCCGCAGTAGACGGGTATCTTAGGGTCGGTGAACCCTATCCTCCCAGTGTGGTCTGAGTGGTAGTGGCTGAGGACGATGGCGTCGACCTCGGCGCTCCCGTATCTCAAGCGCGTGTTCTGGAGCGCCCTCTCGGAGTATAGCCCCGGCACCTCCGGGAGGAGGCCGAACTCGAAAAGGTCCCCCGCCCCGTTCACCGCCCTCGGGGAGATGCTGCCTTCGAAGAACTCCCCCCCGTCCGAGAACCCGGTCCCGAAGTCCAGCACCACCCTGACGCCCTTGTCCTCGAGGAGGAACTTGTTCCCGCCTATCTCTCCTACGCCCCCGAATGGTGTGAGCCGGGAGGGCACGCCTCCGAACCCCCTCGAGCCCTAGTTAATCGTTGCAGCGGAGCCATCAGCGGCGGCCGGCCTAGTCGCCCCGCTTGGGGATCAGGGGAGGGCCAGTGGTTCACCTAGAACGGATAAATATGAAGCCTCAGAGATGGAGAGCAGGTTGTCCCAGGTCCTGCCGGCCCTGCAGGCAGCGGGCTCGGACACGCTCACCGCCATCGCAGTCCTGGTGGTCGCCATAGGAGTCGCAGGCATCGCGATTCTCATCCTGTTCGCAAAGAAGAAGATCTAATGCCACATGCCTATAGGAGCCATCTTCGACCTCGACGGCACCTTGGTGGCCTTCAAACTGGACCTCAGGGGGGCCCGGAAGGAGGTCATCGAGGAGCTGGCGCGACGAGGATATGACACTTCAGCCCTCGACGCCTCTTCATACACCCAGATGATACTGGACGCCGCGAATGCGCAGACGCCGAAGGGGGAGGAGCGCCGCTTTGAAGAGGCGCGAAGGGCCGCCTTCGACATACTCGACAGGTTCGAAACAGCGGGGGTTGTCGGGGCCCAGCCCCTTCCAGGCATCAGAGGTGCACTAGACCACCTCCGCCTCAGCGGCGTCAGGATGGCAGTCTTGACCAACAGCGGCAGGAAGGCCGCCTCGGCGGAGCTGGAGAACGCGGGGATCGGGGCCTACTTCGAGTTCGTCCTCACGCGAGACGAGACGGTGGTGATGAAGCCCGCTCCCACGGGTGTGGCGATGGCTGCGGCCAGGCTCGGCCTGGGCAAGGACTCGACATACTACGTCGGGGACAGCCCGTACGACGTCCGTGCGGCGAAGGCGGCTGGAGTGAAGGCCATAGCAGTCGCCACAGGCAACTACCCTGTGGATAGGCTGCGAGGCGAAGGAGCAGACTACGCTGCCGTGTCTGTCGCACAGCTGAAGTCCTTCTTCGACGGGTTGGTGAAACAGAAGCGCGACTCCCCCTTCCGCCGTCCGACCGGCTAGGTTCGTCGGCGGCCAGGGCGCAGGCTTGTTGAATAACTACCGTGTCCATGATAATTCTACCTGGTTGTTTGACGAGCCACTCCTATGTGACTTAACATAGACCTGTTCTAATTCGGAGTTATTCAACAACGCTCAGGGCGCGGAATCCATAAAGCGAACCCCGGAGAAGTGTATCCGGGTTTTGAGATGCCAGGCGAAAGAACAAGCACGCCGTACTACATCGTCGGCCTCCCCGAGGAGCAACTGGAGGCCTCAGAGGCCAAGGCGAAGTTCGAGAGGCTGTCCGCTGAGCTTTGCAAGGTGTTCCCGCACGTCGAAGAGATAAGGGCGGTGGTGAAATCGAAGAAGCCAGCGGTGGACCATGCCAGATACGAGGTCTCCGTCGAGATATTCACCCCCGGCGGCAACCACTCCTTCACCGGGACAGGCTACAACCTGGCCAGCGTGTTCGAGACCATGGGCCCCAAAATGAAGAGGCTGCTCTCTTCGAGGCAGTCAAGGGTTACCTTCACCGGTGGCGCGACCCTCAGGAAGGGCTCCGTCTAGGCCGCCGTCTTCATGGCAGACAGTCTCAGCTCCTGCCGGAGCCCCTCCACCTCCTCTCTGAGCCTTTCCAGCTCCTCAGAGGCCCCGGCCGACGCCGCAATCTCATGGTACAGCTCGAGCGCCTTCCTCCTCAGCCCTGCTCGCAGGTCAGTCCTCGAGACCTCCCTCAGTGCGTCGAGGAGCCTCTTGTCCTGCATCTGCTTGACGACCGCAGTGAGGAGTATCTGCCTGACCCTGTACTCCTTGTCGTGGAGGAGGATCTCCTTGATGATGGGGAACTCGTCGTCGAGGACCGTACCTCTCTCCTTGATCGCCTTCAAGGCGCCGATCCGCACCCTAGTAGGCCGTCCGTACGCCAGGGATTCCTTCACGATCCTCTTCGCCTCCTCGTCCTTCAGCTTCCCCATGGCGGCAACGCACGCCTCGGCCAGCGTGTCGTTGACAGTTCTGACTTTCATTGCCTCCTTCAGGTACTGCAGAGCCCCCTCCGGCCATGACTTCGCCAGGCTTAGGGCAGCTTCGCACTTCACGAAGGGGCTCTCGTCCTCTTTAATTGCCTTGATGAGGATCTCCCTCGCCCTCTCGTCCTTGAAGTTCCCAAGGGCCGCGACGAGCCCCCTCCTGGCGTGTCTCTCCTTCGGGACCCCTACGCCGAGGAGCGCCGCCAGCGCCCCGTCAGTGCCTATCTCACCCAGCGCCCTGAGGGCGGATGCTCTTACGTGCCAGAACTGCTCTCTTGCCGCAGCCTTGGCCAACCCTCCGACCGAGGAGGGGTCTTTCATCTCGCCGAGCTGCTTGGCCGCCTGGGCCCTGCTCAGGGCGTCCTCGCTCTGCTCGAGCTGGTTCAGCAACATCCCGACCGTCTTGTCGAACTTCACCCTCTTCAGGAGCCACCCTCGGGGGTCGAACTCCACGACGGACGGTTTCGACGGTAAACGGAAGGTGAACGCCTGGTCGGCTGAGTCCAGAAGCACGCGGTGGCTCTCTCTCTTCCCCCCGAGATAGAAGACCACCTCGCAAGGGAGCTTGAACACCGGTGTCCCGTCATCGGTCTTCTGTGTCTGCCTCACCCTGAGGGTGGCCGCAGAAGTGACGTCGTCCCAGCTGTAGGCGACGTCGAACTCAGGATGCCCAGGCTTGTAGAAAGCCTGTTCGAAGAACTCCTCCAGCTGCATCCCGCTTGCCTTCTCCATGGCGCGCCTGAGGTCGACGGTCTCCGCGATGGAGACAGCGTGCGATTTCAGGTAGAGCGAGATACCACGGAAGAACGCCCCGTCCCCTACTACGAACCTGAGCTCGTGGAGCCTAAACGCCCCCTTGGGATAAAGGTGGCTGTCGAAGAGGTCGTCTGGCCAGACGTAGTCTCTTTCCACTATGGGCCTCCTGTACTCCTTCTCGTCCTCTTCGAAGTAGTCCTGCGCCCTGTGGTCGAGGTGCCAGATCATCTCGTCTGTCCCCCGCGACTTCTCCAGGTAGAGCTCCTGGAAATACGAAGCGAAGCCTTCGTTCAGCCAGGCGTGGGGCCAGTCGGCGCAGGTGACGTAGTCCCCGAACCACTGGTGTGCAAGCTCGTGCGAGACGAGGTCTACGGGCCTCTGGGTGACGTTGGCGTAGCTCACCGAGAAGTCGTCTTCGGAAGCGGCGTCGGGGAAGTAGTTGTCTGCCAGGGTCGTGGCGTTGAGGTTCTCCTCCCCCCCCGCGACGAAGTCCTGCACAGCAGACTGGTCGTATTTGAGATAGGGGTACTTGACCCCGGTCAGGTCTTCGAAGACCTCGATCATCCTCGGCGTCTCCCCGAAGTATCTGAGCGCGTCTTCCCTCTTGGACTCGGGGAAGTTGTAGTTCAGGGGCACTCCGCGCGCCTCCTGGGTAATCACCCCGAATCTCCCTGCGACGAAGGAAGTCAGATAGCAGGAGTGGGGGATTACCTCGAGCCAGTGGAACGTAGCCCTGTCCCCTTCGACCTTAGACGACAGCAGCTTCCCGTTCGATATCACCCTGAAATCCTTAGGGACAGTCAGCACCAGCTCGCTGCTCGACTTGTCCCCGGGGTGGTCGTGGCAGGGGAACCAGTAGCGCGACTCTTCGGTCTCTGTGTGGGTCCAGGCCTGGACCTCCTTCTCGGGGTGCTCCTTGTCAGGGCCGGTGAAGTACACCCCTATCTTGGGTGACGCCGCATACTCGACCTTTATCTCCACCTTCTCCTTGTCGGCAGGGAGGGGCACCACCAGCGTGGTCCCGTCGTACTCGTACGCGACCTCTTTCCCGTCCACCGTGACCTCAGCCACCTCCAGGCCGCAGGCGTCCAGCCTGGCAGACCTCAGCCCCTCCTTAATCGGCTCTATCTGAAGGGTGCAAGACCCTGAGATCCTCTTCCTTTCGAAGTCGACAGCGAGCTCTATCTTGGTGTGTGCGGTATGGAACTCAAGGGGAGGGGGGTAGTGCGGCCTCGACTCCGGCAGTTTGAAAGACCTGTGCGCCTCTGGTGACATGGGCTCTCCTCTTCAGCCACGTTTCAAAAGACTTTCGAGGAGCCGCGGCCATTCGTTTGCGTCTAATTTGCACTGGATATTCTGAAATAGCCAGCCGCTCGGAGGCGGACCATGAGCGCTCCGTCGAGGGCAATCCAGGGCGCAATCATCTTCGCGACCCTCTTCGGCGTCCTGTTCCTCTATGAGGTACACCCGGTGCTCCCGGCGGATATCTTCTACTCAGTGGCCCTGGGGGAGGCTCTCTTCGTTGTCGACAGCGCCCTCACATTCGTCCGTCCGAAGGGTTCCTACTACCTTGGGCTAGTCCTCGCGGCGGTCGCCCTCGCCGCCACAGTCTCGCAGCCCGCCCACTATCAGCTCGTGGCGAGCGGAGACCTGGCCGCGACTGCCACCTTGCTCGTCGGGCTCGCCACCGAGGTGCTGATCATCGCCCTCGTCGGCTGGTACGCCGTCTCGAACAAGAGAGCGCGCGCGGGCTGACGGAGCTGGCCCCCTATATGTATCCCCAGCTGATCAGCAGGTCGCTCTCGCGGGCCCATCGCTGCCCTATGTCGTTCCGATAGAACATGTTGGGGATCATCACATTCTTCACATTTTGATACGCCCTGTCGATGGCGTCGGCCATCGTGGCCCCTGAGCCTGTGACGACCAGGGCGTAGCCCGAGTTCCCTGCGATGCGCCAGTCCCCGCCCTCCTGTTTCACCTCGCCTATGTGCACCCCGTCGAGGGCCTGGCGCCTGAAGAGTATGGTAGCTCCCTCTGAGTACTTCCTGAATGCCTTCTCGTCCTCGAAGGGCCAGGGGGGGATAGCGACGACGACGCCGACCTGATACCCCTTCTTCGCCTTCAGCACCGCCTCGTTGCCGTGAGCCAGGTCGTAGAGGAACTGGCCCCATTCGCTGGTAATCCCCTCCATCTGTATGCTGATCATCGGGTAGCCGAACCTTGGCGTCCACTCGAGGGGCCAGATTCCCTTCCCGTTCACTATGCAGTTGATGTCTATGTACCCTACGAACTTGCTGGCGGCCAACTTCTCCCTCGTCTTGGCGAGGGTGCGCTCGAAGATGGGGCTGTCCTTGGTCCAGTAGCAGAAGTTGCCCATCTCCCCCGTGCTGGGGCCGAGCTCCCCCGGGAACAGCCTCTTGTGTTCGAAGTTCACGCAGACCGGCATCACGAAGTCCTTACCGTTGAAGAACGCCCCCACCGCGACCTCGACCCCCTCGGCGTACTTCTGGAGCTGGAACTCCTTGATCTTCTTGGACCAAGTCGCCTTATAGTGCTCTAGGACCTGGAGTATGTCCTTCCCGTCTGTCTCCTGGCCGATGAAGAGGAGCTCCTTCTCGCTCTGCGCCTTCCCGCTGGGTTTCAGGACGTACCTGTCAGGGTTCCTTCTAACGAACTCTGTAGCCTCGTCGAAGGATGTGAAGTTCCAGCTGGGGAGAACGTCCACCCCCACCGAGTTCAGCTCCGACTGTCCGAACTCCCTGTCGAGCTCGAGTTTGTCTGTGTACGGGTTCCCTCCGACGACGAACTTCCCTTCGCCGCGGAGCTGCTCTGCCTTGGCCCCTGTCCCCACGTCGTCGAAGACGATGACATCAGCCCAGTCCTTGAGCGAGTCCCACTCGTCAACCTTGTCGAAGAAACCCAGTCCGACGTCCTTCTCCCCCTGGCCGTGGCAGTACATCTTGACTTCGTGCCCCTCCTTTTTCAGCTGCCATGCGAGGTCGGCCGACAGGCTTTCTTCGGTCACGAAGAGAAATTTCATCAGTTGTGGTCTAGAGATTCTTGCTCGTTAATATCTGTTGACTGGTCCCGGACTGGTTTCGGCCTGACTCGGGGGAGGGCTTCCGGAAAGCCGACGCGGGAACGACCGGCCCGCGAACGGAGATATAGGGTGACACGGGCCACAGCCGTCCGTGGCCGAAACAGAAGAGCGGGCGGATGACACAAAAGGGCCGATCAACATGTGGGTCGCCGACCCAAACTTCAAGACCGACCCAAGGATAATCGAGGCCTTCGACTACGCCGTGACCAACGGCTGCACCCACTACTTCCCAGCGCCGGGGTTCGACGGGAACATATTACAGAAGGCAATCGCCAGATACTACTTGGATGACTTGGCCATCCATGTCGACCCTCTGGAAGAAGTGTGCCCCACGCACGGCGCCCAGGAGGCGCTGTCGCTCGCGATCCAGGCTGGAACCAGGCCAGGTGACGAGATAATCGTCCCTGAACCCACTTACAGCGCCTTCATAGCGAAGCTGGAGACGTTCGGCGTTAGGCCGGCGTTCGTCCCCCTCGCAGAAGAGGAGCACTGGAGAATGGACGTCGACGCCGTGAAGTCCGCTATGTCAGAGAAGACCAAGATGATCTACATCTGCAACCCCAACAACCCGACAGGGACAGTGTGCAGCCGGGGAGAACTCGACGCCGTCTCGGAGCTACTGAAGGAACATGAACATGTCTCGCTGCTGCTCGACGAGTGCTATGCGAGGATTCTCTACGACGGTTCCGCCCACCACACCCTCCTCGGCGACAGGAGCCTCCTCGACCAGCTGTACATCGTCGACAGCTTCTCAAAGACTTACGCCATGACCGGGTGGCGCCTGGGCTACCTGGTCACCGGGAAGAAGAACGCTGACAGGGTCAAACTGCTCTCTGAGGAATACAACGGCGGGGTCAGCTACGCTGTGCAGTACGCCGGGGCAGCGGCTTTGGCCCGGTGCTCCGAGTCTGTGCGGTCCATGGTGGCCGAGCTCGACAGGAGGAGGCTGGCGATGGTGGATGCCCTGGCCGAGGTGAAGGACGTCGTCTTCGAGACCCCTGCTGCGGGTTTCGAGGTCTTCGTCGATATCTCTGCCTACGCCAAGGACTCGGTTCGGCTCGCGTCTGAGCTAGAGAAGGCCGCGGCGGTCAAGACCATGCCGGGGGTCAAGTACGGGCCAAGCGGCGAGGGGCACCTCCGACTTGTGTTCTGCGCCGAGGGGGTGCCGAGGGTCAGGGAAGGGATCTCGCGGATAAGCGGGTACCTTCGAGGGTACCGCTGATGACTGGCTGTCGGCAGGGCCGTGTGTGAAACCTGCCGTTCGAGACATGCACAGGGTAGACGGTTCAGTGACATGGCGGCAGCTCGAAGGGCTGTGGCCCGAGGGATCGATGGTCGTCTTGGCGCTCGGCCCCTTGCCAACGGTTTGGCGTCATCCGTGGGAGCCTTGGTCCAGGGCTCGCAGAAGTCGGGCTATGTACAAAAACGTACATGCTAAGTTTGCTTATATCCAGACGTCCCCATATGGATGGACTGGTTGCGTGACCGTCGTAACGGCGTAGGCAGGGTTGCAATCGCTGTCGCCGTCATTGTCATACTCGTTGTGGCTGGCGCTGCATACTACTTTGTGGCTTTCCCCTCTAGTCACTCGACCAGTTCGTCTTCCGCCGTCCAAGCCCCGAGCTCAATCACCGTCGACGAGATTCCTGCCCCCGTGAGCGTCGACCCTGCGTCCAGCTACGACGTCCCAGGAGGGGAAATAATGCAGAACGTGTACCAGGGGCTCGTATTCTACAACGGGGAGAGCGGATCTAGCTTCGTGGGAGTGCTTGCGGCGAACTGGACTTCATCTTCGAGCGGGTTGAACTATACGTTCAACCTCTGGCCCTTCGAGACTTTCAGCAACGGGACCCCCCTCAACGCGAGCACTATCTGGTACTCTTTCTATAGAACCATGATCCTGAACTTGGGCATCTCCTCGTACGTGAGCCAGGTTCTGGCTATCAACGGAGGGGCTGGTTTCACAGGGAACGTGACTTCGACGACGAAGGGGAACATTCGGCTCCCCTTCGGTGCGGAGCAGGCACTCGCGGCTGCCGGCTACACCTTCTCTTCGAACCAGCTCACGGCGGACCAGCAGGCGGCGGTAGACCTAGCATCGATTCTTTCGAACTTCAACGCAGCTAACTCGACGATTCAGACCGTGATGTCCTACCCCCAGCAGGCGGTGTCTGTTTCAGGGCCGGACCAGGTGAAGATTAACCTGGACTTCCCGTACGCTGACTTCCTGCAGGTGATTTCAGGCGGGCTCGGCGACGCAGTCGACCCAGCCTTCGTTGACGCGCACGGAGGAGTCCAGATAGACAAGGCGAACTCGTACACGACCAGCAACGCGCTAGGGTCCGGCCCGTATATGCTCACTACCGCTCTAGGCGGCTCGAACGTCGTCCTTCAAGCGAACCCCAACTATTGGGCAAGCAAAGTCCCAGGATCTGAGCGCAGCGTATGGCTCACGCCTCCATCCATAAAGACAGTAGTCATCGACTATCAGTCAAGCGAGGCGACCAGGGTGAGCGACATACAATCGGGGATTGCCCAGATTTCACAGGTAGAGATACCTGACCTGCACGAAGTAAGCAACTACCCGGGGATCACCATACACAATTGGGGACCGACGCCGACAATCGACTTCTTGGCCATAGACGCCTATCAGTACCCGTACAACATCACAGACGTTAGACTGGCGATAGAGTACGGGGTCAACGCGACTCAGATCCAGCGCCAGGTCTACGCAGGGTACAGCCAGTCCTACGTAGGACCGCTCGACCCTGCGATGGCTTACTACAACTCCACTTTCCCAGGGTACACGTACAACCCCAACATGGCGATTAGCCTGCTGTCCCAGGCAGGGTTCAAGCTCACGCTGCAGAACGGGACTGTGGTCAACAGCGGAGGGAAGACTCTCCCATCCCTCAACCTGATATTCACGGCAGGTAGCGCGGCCGATCAGGAGGAGGCTACCGTAATCCAGTCGCAGCTAGCAAAGATTGGTGTTACCGTCACGCTCGCCCCCGAGGCTTTCACTACTATCGTAGAAGACGAGCTCAACTCGCCGAGCTCGCCGAACTACCCCGCCTTCCAGATTGCGGCGAACTCCGTCGTGTTCGTAGGGCCGTCTGACCCCTCCGCGTACCTCGGGAACTGCCCTGCGAGGTGCCACCACGGCGACCCTGCCTATTTCAACAACACACAGGTGGTGCAACTGATCAACGAGGCGATACACACCTCAAACCCCGTCCTGTTGCAGCAGTACTACAACAACATGACCAACATCTACAAACAGCAGGCACAGTACGTCTGGTTGGACGACTTCACCGCGTACACCGTCGCTTCGTCGAGCCTCCAGGGGTTCGCTTGGAACGCGGCGCTGCTCGGTAACTTCTACGCCACTCTCACCTAGGAATAGGCGTTGGGGCTAGCCACCTACATAGCCCGGAGGGTTCTCTTTTCGTTCTTCGTCGTCATCGGCGAGCTCTTGATCATCTTCTATCTCACCAACATAGCCGCCCCCGACCCAGCCGTGATCTGGGCCGGCCCAGAGTCGACCAAGGCGCAGGTGGCTCTCGTCGCCTTGACCTACCACCTGAACAGCCCGTGGTACGTCCAGTTCTACTACTACATCATGAACGTCTTCACGGGGAACTGGGGGACCTCGCCACTCTACCAACAACCGGTCATCTCGCTCATCGAAGAGTACCTCCCAGTCACCCTGGAGCTCACGATAATCGCGTTCGTCGTCAAGGTAGGGCTCGAGGTCGCCCTTGGGGTGGTCTCAGCCATGCGCCCTAACGGGGTGGTTGACAACGTCATCAAAGTGACATACACGACGGTAAGGAGCGCACCTCCGTTCCTAGTGGCGTTGGGGTTCCTCCTCATATTCGCGTATGGCACGCACACCTTCCCCTCCTCGCAGCCCATCAACCCCGTGCTAGGCGCGACCGTCCCAAAGTTCCAGTTCTACAACCCAATCGCAGGGAAGGTCACGGGATTCTGGTTGATAGACAACATGCCGATGCTGAACTCCCTCCTCGTCGGAGACTGGGCGGCCTTCTCTTCCGCGGTGTCACACGCCGTCCTCCCCATCGCCACCCTGATCCTCTTCGGGTTCGGGGGGATAGTGAGGCTGGTGAAGGTGTCCATGCTCGAGGTCCTCGACCAGGACTACGTCCGCACCGCCAGGGCCAAGGGGCTCAGGGAGAACGCCGTGATACTCAGGCACGCGCTCAGGAACTCCCTCCTGCCAGCGTTCACCCTGATGGGCCTAGTGTTCGCCGGTCTGGTGACCGGGAGCCTCGTCGTCGAGACGGTGTACAGCTACTACGGGCTAGGGTACTACGTCGCCCAGAGCCTCCTCACCTTCGACACTCCGTCTCTCATCGGGACCCTGATACTCATCACCGTCGTTATCATAATCAGCAACCTGGTGGTCGACGTCGGGTATGGTTTCCTTGATCCAAGGACGAGGGTGGGGTATTGAGCAGGAGCAGCGCCTCCGTAACTCTGGGGATAATCTTCGGGAACTGGGCCACCGTCGCAGGGGTGGGGATACTCGTCGCCTTCTTCGTCCTTTCAGCCCTGGCTGCCTGGCCTCCCACCTACCATCTCGTCGCCCGCTACCCCCCGGACTCCCTCAACTTCGGGGCCGCCAACGCACCCCCGTCACTGTCCCATCTGTTCGGGACCGATAGGGAGGGACGGGACGTCTTCGCCAGGGTTGTCGCCGCCCTGCCGATCGACATAGCCATCCCCTTCGAAGTCGTTGGGGCGAGCGTGGCCATAGGGCTCTCCCTGGGGACCTTCGCCGGATATCTTGGCGGCTGGATTGAGGAGCTTGTCCTGAGGGTCGCCGACCTCTTCTTCGCCTTCCCCAACATAGTCCTGGCCCTCACTATAGCCGCAATTCTGGGGTCGACGCAGGAATCCCTCAGGGTGGTCTACAGCGAACTCGCGTTGATAGTGGTCGGGTGGCCCTTCTACACGAGGCTGGCCCGGGCCCAAGTGATAATGATCAAGCAGATGCCATTCGTGAGGGCAGCCGAGGCGTCAGGGCTAGGGAAGTTCAGGATAGTGAGGACGCACGTGATACCTCACCTGGCGTCAGTCATAGCCGTCTACGCCACCCTAGACATGGGGACCACCCTCCTCCTTTACTCCATCTTTGCATTCTTCGGGCTGGGGGTGGCGCCTCCGACCCCGGAGCTCGGGAGGATGGTCTACGACGGGCTGAGCGCCCTCCCAGGGAACTGGTGGTGGTCTTTCTTTCCAGGGCTGGTGCTCATGATACTTGCGCTCGGGTTCTCGCTCGCCGGGGAGGGGCTCAGGGACGTCTTCGACCCCAGGCTGAGGGGACAGAGATGACCGACGCGCTGAAGGTCTCGGGGCTGTGGGTCGACTATAGAACGAAGTCGGCGTGGGCCAGCGCCGTCCGCGGGGTCGACCTCACAGTCAGGGAAGGGGAGGTCGTGGGCGTGGTGGGGGAGAGCGGCTCTGGGAAGAGCAGCGTGGCCCTCGCCATTATGAAGCTCCTGCCGGCCAACGCGAAGGCGAGGGGGAGGGTCGAGGTCCTCGGCAAGGACATGGTCGGGCTCCCGGGAAAGGACGCCCACCGCTACAGGGGGTCAGGGATGACGATGATATTCCAGGAGCCGATGACAAGCCTCAACCCTGTCATGCGAGTTTCCGAACAGCTCTCTGAAGCGGTCGTCTCCCGGGCGGAGCATTACAAGCTGGAGATGTTCCGCTATGACTCCGTCGCGGTCCCAGGGGGCCCCGACCCGAGGCTCTCCATCCCCCAGGGGCGACCGGCCCCGCCCCCGAAGGAGGCGATAGAGGCGCTCCACCAGGTCAGGATAGGAGACCCCGAAAGGGCGGCTGCGAAGTACCCGCACGAACTCTCAGGTGGGGAGAGGCAGCGCGTGATGATCGCCATGTCGTTCCTCCTCCGGCCCAGGGTGCTCGTCGCCGACGAGCCGACTACGGCCCTCGATGTCACCACACAGGCCCAGGTCCTCTCGCTGCTGCTCGGGCTCAGCAGGGACGAGGGGACTGCTATCATCTTCGTGTCCCACGACATATTGGTCGTGGGGCAGGTGGCTCAGAGGGTCGCAGTGATGTACGCCGGGGAGATAGTCGAGCTCGGGCCTACCGAGGCGGTGCTCAAGAACCCCCTCCACCCGTACACGAGGGGGCTCATCGCCTCCATACCAAGCGGCTTCAAGGGGGGGAAGCGGATAGAGCAGATACCAGGAGCTCCGCCCGACATCATGAGGCTCCCATCGGGATGCAAGTTCAACCCGCGCTGCAAGTTCGCGATGGACAGGTGCAGGGCCGAAGAGACGGCGCTCAAGGAGCTGGAGGACGACCACTTTGTCGCGTGCCACCTCTACTGAGGACGTGTTGAGCGCGGAGGCGCTCAGCGTCACCTACAAGGTCAGGTCTGGGTTCCTCGGGAGCGTCCACAGGGAGATCAAGCCAGTCGATGGGGTCGACCTCTCTGTCAGGGCGGGGGAGGTCCTGACAGTGATAGGGGAGTCTGGGAGCGGCAAGTCGACCCTGGGGTTCGCGCTCCTCCGTCTCGTGAAGCCGAGCGCAGGGAGGGTGTTCTTCTCAGGGAGAGATATCGGCAGGCTGAAGTCGTCCGAGTTGCGGGCGCTCCGGAGGCACATGCAGATAGTCTTCCAGGACCCCTACTCCAGCCTAGACCCGCGCCTCCACGTGAAGGACATCGTGTCTGAGCCACTGATAGGGTCGGGGATGAAGGATCAGGGCGAGATAGAGGCCAGGACAGCTCGCGCCATATCATTGGTTGGGCTCGGTCCGTCGGCGATGTCGAAGTACGTCCACGAGTTCTCCGGGGGGCAGAGGCAGCGCATAGGGATAGCGAGGGCCATAGTGGGGGACCCGAAGTTCGTGGTCCTAGACGAGCCGACCTCCAACCTGGACGTCTCGATACAGGCTCAGATCCTGAACCTCCTCTTGGACCTCCAGTCGGGGTCGGGTGCCTCGTATCTCTTCATCAGCCACAACATGGCGGTCGCGCAGTACCTCTCCGACCGCATCGCAGTGATGTACGCCGGGGAGATTGTCGAACGCGGGACAGCGAAGGAAGTGATTGATGAGCCCATGCACCCCTACACGAAGGACCTCCTGAGCTGCGTCCCCACTATGGACATATCGAAGAAGGTCACAGACGTCAAGATCTCGGGGGACCCCCCGAGCTTCACCGACCTCCCCAGCGGGTGCAGATACAGCAGCAGGTGCAAATACGCCTTCGACCTCTGCAGGGAGAAGAGGCCGGCCTTGGCTTCGGCCGGAGGGAGGGAGGTCGCCTGCTTCCTGTACCATAAGGAAGAGAAGGACCCCGGCGCGTCTCCCAGCTAGGAGAGCGACAAGTTGGACGCCAACAGGACTATCAGCACGAGGTATCCGACTGCGAGCCAGGCGGCGCTCGGGACTCTCTCATAGCGCCTCGACCTGTAGATGTACGACATCATGGCGAACGCAAGCAGGTCGACGCTGAGGTAGAGCGCAAAGGTGTCCGTGGCGGCCTGTGTGAGCGGGTTGAGCAGCCAGAGCACTACAAGGGATGTCGCCTGCAGGGCGATGAGGAAGACGACCTGGACCGTCGTCAGGGTGGCTCCTATTTTCAACTGTCCCTCCACCCTGTCTCGAGGACCTTGACCCTCCGCCTGATGCTCCCGGTCCTGAGGTCGAGCCTGTAGATCAGGAACGCGCTCCCCAGCAGGTCGAGGGCCAGGAAGACGGCGGCCGCTGCTATGACCATCAGGCCGCCGAGAGAAGGCCCGCCAAGGATCACCCCGGCAGCGCCGTTGACCAGCGTCCCCAGAGAGAGCGCCCCCAACGCGACCAGGCCTGTGAACGCGAGCCCGGTCTTCAGCTCAGAGGAAGGTACTTCCTTCGACGGCGCAAGCGCGAGCCTCCCCTTGGCCCGAGAGTACATCGCCCTGTAGATCAGGGCTGACCCCACCGCTATCAGGAGGGCCGTCCCACCTATCACGAGCGCTGCCTGTTCCACGGGTATTATCTTCCCCGGGGTCACCATCCCCCAGTAGGAGAGGACGACGACCTCCGACACGAATATGACTCCGAGCGTCGTGTAGACAGGCCTCTTGGACGCTTCCCTCGCCTTCCCACGGTCCAGGAACGGGAGGATGATTAGGAGGACGAATATCGCCGACACGACCGTAAGCGCCATGGCCAGCCCTGTGGAGCCTTCGAAGACCCTGATCTTGAGTACCTGATAGACCCACAGGAAATACCAGTCGGGCTGGGGTATGTACTGGGCCGCGGCCGCGGGGGAGTACTGAGGCGGGAGGTTGAGCGGGAATAGAGCTGAGACGAGAAGCATCCCCGCCCCGAAGAGGAGGGAAAGCTCGAAGAGGTACATGGTGACATCCGGGAAGATAGGCGTCAGCTTCGGCTTCGCCTCGACGGGTGCGCCCCCCGTGGGCTCGGCGACTCCGTGGGCCTCTAACATGTACATCTTCGCCACCAACAGTATCAGGAGGGCCGCAGGGAGGAGCATGACGTGGAGGTCGAAGAACCTCAGGAGCTCCGCCGAGTCCCCTCCGTTGCCGACTATCAGGAAGGTCAGGAGAGACGAGACTGGCTGGGGGAGGGCACTCACCATCCCCACGCCGACGTCAGTGGCTGACTTCGAGACGACGGTCCAGGGGAGGAGGTACCCTGTGAACCCGAACCCCAGCGTCACGAACCCCATCAGCATCCCTATGACCCACATGGCCTCCCTCGGCTTCTTGTGGACTGACACGAAGTAGCCCCTCATCATGTGCATGAACGCGAGGGCTATCATGGCGTAGGCCGTGTAGAGGTGGATGGTCTCGAGGAACCTGCCGTTGTAGACGCTCTGGAAGATGTACTGGGTCGACGAGTACGCTTGGGTCGGGCTCGGGATGTAGTAGAGCATCATGATCGCCCCTGTCACCCCCTGGATGACGAAAGCCACCACCGTCAGGGCTCCAAGCCAGTAGAATGGGTTCATGGCGTAGCGGGGGACCGGACGGAGGAGAGGATAGCTCAGGCCGAACCGCGAGTCAAACCAGCCCGCCAGGCGCTGGAACAGACCGGATTTCTCTGTCACTTCATCATTCCCTCTAGGTCGAGCTCACCAGGGTTCCGCCCTGGAGGTCGTCCGCCACGTCGGTGGACCCAGTGTCATGGCCGAAGATGGTTGGCGGCCCCATCCCGACCGCGTAAATGTCTCCTGACGAGTCGGCCTCAAGCTGCACCTGCGGGGCCGGCCTCGGCGCGGGTCCGCCGATCACCTTCCCCGCCTCGAGCAGATCGTAGACGCTCCCGTGGCACGGGCAGTAACCCACAGGAGCAGGAGCGACGAAGGAAGGGTTCACGGTGGGCGACTTCCCTTCAGGGACGAATCCCCATATGCAACCGAGATGCTGGCAGATCTGGCTGAAGGCGACGATGTCGCCGTCCGGCCCCACACCCCCCTCCGCCTTCTGGCCGAGCTTCACCAGTATGTTCGGCTCGTTGTTGAGCGGGTAGTTGAAAATCACTGCGACCCCTGTGGATAGTTCAGATACGCTCGAGACCTTCACCCGGGGGAAACTTGTAGGCGTCCCGGACGTCGCGGGGACGGCGGGTATCACAACGGACTTCATCACCGAGGCTATCCCAGCAACGGCGAGGACGCCTGAGATGGCGGCCGCCATCTTGAGGAACTCACGCTTCGACTTGTCCGTCTCTCCGCCTCCGACGGGGTCGTCAGGCTTCTCAGCGGTCACTTGCTCCAGACCACCGGTCCCAGAGTCGCCGTCGCCAGTATTTCAGCTCGCCACCAGCGAACCTGTCATCCAACCGGAGGTTGACATCGCCCCCAGCGTTCCGTCTGGGCCGAAGCCGCAGCGGGTCTCGCAGAACCAGAAGTAGGATCCCGCCTGGCCCACTTTGAAGTAGGCGACTACCGTCGAGCTCAACGGCACAGGGATGTTGAGGTTGAGCGCCGGGACTGTGAACGTGTGAGCTACTTCGGAGAGCGGGACTGAGGTGAGGTTCTGACCCCCATTCAGCACTATTCCAGACGGGCCCTGGCTGGCGTTGACGTTGTCGTTGGAGGTCACATAGATGCTGTTCCCTGTTGTCCCAGACACCACGTTGTCGTTGGGCAGGACTAGCGATGCGTTGCCGTCGTCATAGCATATTATCACCAGCTTGATCAGGCGATTCGCCGGGAGGGAGATGTTCGCCGAGGACTCCAGTCCATTGGGGCCTAGCATGAAGTAGGCGGGTTGGGCCTGGACGGTGGAGTTGTACACGTTGTTCGTAGTGATGACGAGCGTCACGACATAGGGGGTGGACGACGTGGAGTTCGTCCCTGTTGTCACCGTCGTAGTCGCCGCGGCCTTCTGCCCTGCCCCTCCGACCGCAAGGGCGGCACCAAAGCCTGAGATGACGAGGGCCACAGCGAGCACGGCAACGGTGAGCCCTCCGATTAGGGTAGTCCGGGCGCTCAAGTGCCTAAACCAGGCACGATTGGCGATATAAGCCATCGGGTCGATTCTCAGTATTGAAAACCGCCGTTCGTGCGGCCGCCGATTCAGACAGCCTCTCTAGCGGTCTGGACCTTGATTTTGCCGTGTCCTTCTTCCGTACTTACGTTACGTGAGTTGTCACAATGTTAGACGAGCTGCCTCCATCGGGTACAACCCTCTAGTGCCAACCATCCACAACGCAGGTCGATTTGTCACAGCAGGGCGAAGAACGTCCGGGCGGGTGACTGGGTAATGATCTGAAGCCCTATTGACGAGCCTTCGATTACCTCGAAACGACGCGTAGATGCGCCGATGGAGCTCATTCTGAGCTATCCCAACACGGGTCCGGTGGGGCCTGGACGCATTACGGGTTTGAATCCTTCTGCAACCCATAAATACATGTCATCGATGTATGACATGTAATGAGCGAGGCTGTTTCGGTCAGGCTCCCGGAGGATATCGCTAAGCGCCTTGGGGAGCTCGCCAAGTCTCTGGACCGCCCCAAGACATACATAGTCACGAAGGCTTTGAAGGAGTACCTAGAGGAGTATGAAGACTACCTGGTCGCCCTGCACCGGTTGAACGACAAGGATGACCGACTGGTGTCTGAGAAAGAACTGGCCAAGCTTGACCGGTAGGATACTCTACAAGTCATCCGTCAGTCGCGACCTCAAGAGGATCGCCCCGAATGATGTGACGCGGGTCCTGAGCCGAATCCGGACGGTTCTGGGCGACGACCCTCAATCAGGAGAGAGACTTCATGGAGACTTCGAGGGCCTCCTCAAACTCAGGATAGGCGAGTACAGGATCGTGTATGCTCGCTCGGGAGACGACGTCGTGGTACTAAGGATTAGGCACCGGTCCAAGGCGTACGATTGAGTCGGGAGGTCTTTTTCTGGGTCGGACACACGGTCTGCAAGGCGATACCGGAGCCGCACCTATCATGGGTTCGAGTCCGACTGTGAAGATAAAGACCTAGTGCTTGGTTTCGTGTTCGCGCATTTTCTCTTCGATGACCGCGACGCGTTGGGTCACACCCATTCGCTTGTCCAGCGAGTCTATTTTCTCGTCTATCGGCCTTATCTCAGAATGAGCGGCTCTGAGCTCGCCTTCTACTTTGCTCTCGAATCCGTCAACCTTCGCGTCGAGCGCTTTGGCTCCCCCTTTCGACTCGTTCATCTGAGGGAAGAGCACCAGTTCGAGCCAGCCGGGGACTCTCCTGGCCATCCTAAACAACATGCTGCGGTCTGCTATTTAGCGGCCACGAATCTGCGCCTTGGTCACAGGTGATGTCCAGAGAAACTGAGCAGGCCCGGCGGTTTCCGGACCAACATCAGTACGAAACTCCCTCCCACATCGGAGGGGCTCGATTAATCAGGTCCATCTGCCTGCCCATGATCAGATACTTCGAGGTCTGAAGGCGCAAGGGCCTCCGCATGCTTGAGAAGGGGGTCGATTCTCAGGTCATCCAGTCCGTCCCCCGAGTCCAGGACGAACTCATTCTTCAGCCTAGCGAGGTCCTTTCGGAGCTGACGAATGCCCGTCTTGTAGACCCTGTCTACCAACTTCTCTTCGCCTTGCGCGATGCTCTCAGCGGTCCTTATGGGTTCCGCAAGTCCGTCCACGTCACGGGCTCGCAAATCTGATTCAGGCTGCAATGAACGAGGCAATTGGTCCCCTGGGCGAGCTCCACACAAGCAGCCGTGGTCTTCTCGCCAAACGCTCATAAAGTCGCATTGTACCTGTGTTGTCTATTGCCATCAAGGAACGCGCATGACTGGCTGCTCGAGGACGACCAACCTTCAGTTCGTTACTACGCGCTCACTGAGCTTCTGGGACGGGGCGAGGACGACCCTGAAGTCAAGAAAGCTCGGTCAGAGATAGGACGAGTAGGCTGGGCTGCAGACCAACTGCGCTCGCTGGGGCCGAAAGGGTACTGGGAACCACGCGAGCCCACCAACATCCAGCAGTGGTGGCGCTTCACCTACTTCCCGAAGTTTCGTTCGACCAATTGGAGGGCCCTAGTCCTCGCTGACATGGGGCTCGATTCGCGAGATGCGCGGATCAGGAAGATTGCAGGGACCATATTTGATTACAGGCTTCGGCTCGGTTCACCTTTCAACTACTTCCATGAAGAAGTGTCTATCTCTGGAAACACGGCACGCATGCTGACCCGATTCGGGTACGGCGACGACCCCCGCGTCAGGAGGCTCTATGACTGGCTCGTCGAGGATCAGCGCGAGGACGGTGGTTGGAACGGCGAACAAGGTGCTCCCGGAACCCTGGAGGGGTGGGAGGCCCTCGCGGCATTCGCATGTGTCCCCGAGTCGAAGCGCTCGGCCAAGATGAAGGAGGCGATCCAGCGGGGAGCGGAGTTCTACCTCCAGCACAAGCTATTCGAGGAAGGCGGGAAGCACCCTTCGTGGTTCAGGCTCCATTATCCCACCCACTATTTCTACGATATCCTCGTCGGGCTTGACGTGCTTACCCAGCTAGGATACTCTGGCGACCGGCGGCTGAAACCCGCACTCGAGCTCCTCAACAAGAAACGCCGACAGGACGGGACATGGGTTCTTGAAAGCGTGCACCCTGATACGATCAAAGGATCCGAGTACGCAACGGAGAAGGGTTTGCTGCCGCTGGTAGTCGAACCCGCCGGCCGGCCAAGCAAGTGGATTACGCTCACAGCGCTTCGCGTTCTGAAACGCGTCAAAGATTCAGAACCAGGGGCTTGAATCCAGAATCACAAGTTCCCCACTGCATTCATTCTGTCCAATAACTGAGTGAGAGGGAACAGCCTACCGGTCCGCCAACTGGTCAGAATGCGGCTCTTCTGATTAGTCGGAATTCATTTTGGGCTATCCTATAACGGGCCCGGTGGGATTCGAACCCACGGTCTCTGAGCTTTCGCACTTCAGCTTCGGAGGCTGACGCCCTGTCCGTGCTGGGCTACGGGCCCGGGGAACCCACCGATGGACCACGAGTTAAGCGCACCCCCTCCGGCTCATTTCCCTGACTCGGCTGTCGTCACGGGCGGGGGCCTGTACCTCCTGAAGAACCACCAGTAGAGGCCGAGGTTCAGCCCAAGCACGATGGCGTACAGCGCGAACGGATAGTCGATGGCCATTGGGTCTGCGTCCACCGCCGCGAACTCGAACCCAGAGAAGTATGTCCCGCCCGACGACGCGACCAGCCTCGTCGTCTGGTTGATGCCGAAGGCGGTCCCTCTCTCCCTTTCTGAGACCATGTCCATCATCGCGGCCTGCTGGACCGGGAGGGCCATCACCCTGGTGGCCGGGAGGACGAAGTAGATGAACAGTGAGACTGGGAGGAGCCGTACCAGCGGCATGATCACAGAAAGCGCCACCGAAAACCCTCGGGTGGCGATCATACCCCGGAGGAAGCCAAGCTTCCTCTCTATCCTTGGGGCGAGGAGGAGCGCGAAGGAGGCTATGAGCCCGGACGCCGCCGCGTAGACGTTCATCTGCTGCCTTGTCACAGAATAGAGCAGTATGAAGAATGGGATGAGGAACGGGGTGATCAGTCCCTGGCTCAGCCCGTTCAGCATCCCGGTGAGGCTGAACTTCCCTATGGCGGCTCCGGACTTCAGGGTGAAGCGGCGCCTGGCAGACTTCTCCATCTTCACGAGCGGGGTGATGAGCACCGAGGCTACGCCGAGGACCGCGGCGATAGCGAACACCTCTTGTATCCCTCCGAACCCGCCCAGGTAGGCGCCGGCGGCGGAGGCAACGCCTGATATGAACGCCAGTAGCGAGTAGTACCTGGTCCTGTCTTTCCTCGAGGTCAGTTCCGTTGTGAGGACTGACTGAATTGGCTGGGCCGCCCCGCCAACCCCCCCGCCGGAGAGTGACCCCGTGGCGGAGATTCCGCCTACGACGGCCGCGACGAAGAGGGAGGGGACGCTCGTGCTCGTCACTACCAGGAAGGCCGAGAGGGGGAGCAGAGCCAGGGCGACCACAAAGGTGACTCGTCTCCCTATGAGGTCTGCGGCGATGCCAATCCCGAGCCCTAGGAGGGCGGTCGCGATGGTCGCAGAGGCGTACATCAAGCCGAGGAGGTCCGCTCCCAGATGGAGCTCCGTCAGCACGAGGAAAGGGAAGGCTACGTTGATCATCCCAGCCGAGACGCTCCTGAAGACACGCAGGGTAGCGAGGAATGCGAGGGAACGCGTGTCAGTTGCCCTTCCGTCCCCCTGATCTTTGTCCATGCTCAACTTTGCAGGACCCCCGCCCAGGCTGCTCGCTATAAAACGGGGGGTTCGCCTGTTTTAAGAAGAAGATTTTGGAGGGCCGAAACCCGAAGGCGCGTAGCACGTTCGAGAGGTACGTACGTCTGGTCTCACTGGTGAAGAGACACTGGCAGATAGCGACGGTGATGTTCGTCTGCGTCACGGCCCTCACAGGGCTCCGGGTGCTGGTGCCTTTCCTGACGGGGGCGGCCATAAACGACATAGTTGGAAGGTCCCCTGTCTCTTCCGTAGCCTCGCTCGCGGTGGAGATAGTCGCTGTGAGCGCCGCAGCCGCAGCCTTCAGCTTCGGGCTCAGCTACGGAGGGCAGGCACTGGGCCAGAAACTGATCTACGACATCCGGAACACAATCTTCACATCCATCCAGTCGCAGTCTTTCAGCTTCTACGACCGAAACGAGACCGGTCAGCTGATGTCGAGGGCTACTGGAGACGTGGAGGCGGTCCGCAGGTTCGTCTCCTTCGGCCTCGGGCAACTCCTCTCTAACGCCTTCCTCGTGGGAGGGGTGATCGTCTCCCTGTTCTATCTCAACTTCTTCCTCGCCGCCGTCGTATCCGTCGTCTTCCCGCTCATCCTCCTCCTCAGTTGGAGGTTCAGCAAGACCCAGGGCCCGTTCTGGCGGCTCACAAGGAGGAACTACGGCGCGATGAACTCTGTCCTACAACAGAACGTCACGGGGGCGCGGATAGTGAGGTCCTTTACAGCAGAGGACGGCGAGATTGCACGCTTCGCGGCCACGAACCAGGCGTACAGGGACGGCATCGTGGGGTCCTCCGCGGTCAGGGCAGTCTATGTCCCACTCTTGAGCCTCGTCATCAGCCTCGACCTCGCGGCGCTGTACTACCTTGGAGGCGGGCGGGTCATCGCAGGGACGGTCACGATAGGTGAGCTCGTAGCGGCAGCGAACCTCCTCGCCCTCCTCTCCGGGCCAAGCAGGTTCCTGGGGCAGCTCATCCTGATAGGGCAGAACGGCATGGCCGGGTTCGACAGGATACTCGAGATAATCGACGCGAAGTCGGAGGTGAAGGAGAGGCCGGGGGCCGCGCCCCTCGACGCCGTGAAGGGAGAGATACGATTCGAGAACGTCAAGTTCGGATACCGCGCCGGTCGCGAGGTGCTGAAGGGGGTCAGCCTCGTCATCCCGCCTAGGCAGGTGGTCGCCTTCGTTGGACTCTCCGGCTCTGGGAAGACCACGATGGCGAACCTCATTCCGAGGTTTTACGACGTCACCGAAGGGGCGGTGATGATTGACGGAAGAGACGTCAGGGACATCACCCTGAAGTCTCTCAGGGGGTCGGTGGGGCTCGTGAGCCAGGACATCTTCCTCTTTTCGGCCACGATCAGGGAGAACGTCAGCTACGGGAGGACTGACGCCACCCGGGAGGACATAGAGAGGGTCTGCAGGCTCGCCCGCGCCGACGAGTTCATCGACCGGTTCCCGGAAAAATATGACACCCGGGTCGGGGAGAGAGGCGTCACACTCTCGGGGGGGCAGAAGCAGAGGATCGCCATCGCCAGGACTCTCTTGACAGACCCGAAGATTCTCATCTTGGACGACTCCCTCTCCAGCGTCGACGCGGGGACCGAGTACGCCATCGCCGATGCGCTGAAGGAGGTGGTCCGGCAGAGGACTACCATCATCATAACGCAGAGGCTCTCGACCCTCAGGCTGGCCCAGCGGATAGTGGTGTTCGACGGGGGGAGGGTGGTGGAGGACGGGGCCCACGAGGAGTTGTTGGCGCGAAACGGTACCTACGCGAAACTTTACCGTTCGCAATACGCGCCGCAGGAGGTCCTGACCTCGGAGGAAGACTACTGATGGCCGCGCGGGGGATGTACATCAGCGACGAAGACCCCGACATTAGGAAGGACAGGAAGTACAGCGACGGCTACCTAATCAGAAGGTTGGTGGGGTACGTGACGGCCTACAGGCGGGACCTGGCCATAACTATGGCTGGACTGCTCTCCATCTCCGCCGTAGGGATCGTAGGCCCTGTCCTACTCGGGTACGCGGTCGACGACATGCTCTCGAAGGAATACGGGGGTGTAGCCATCCTCGCTGGCTCCTACGCTCTACTCTACGTAGTAAATTACGTGGCGGACAACAGGAGGACCTACGCGATGCAGGTGGTTGGCCAGAACTCCCTCAGGGACATCAGGAGGGACGCCTTCGACCACCTCCAGCGCCTCTCCCCGTCGTACTTCTCCTCCAAGGAGACGGGGCGGATAATGTCCTACATAATGAACGACGTGGACGCCGTGGAGGATTTCGTCACCTTCCAGCTCCCACAGGTCCTGTCGGGGTTCCTGACCATAGCGTCAATCGTCGTCATAATGCTCTTCTTCAACGTCGACCTCAGCCTCGTCTCTTTTGTGGTGATTCCGGCGCTCGTCTTCACCACATATGTCTTCCAGGGGCGGATCTCCAGGAGCTTCGTGGAGACCAGGAAGAAGATCGCAGCGGTCACCGCGAAGCTACAGGAGGGGATAAGCGGGGTGCGGGTGACGCAGGCCTTCATAAGCGAAGAGCGTGTCTCGGAAAACTTCGACGCGGTGAACAACGAGAACATGCTCGCCAACCTGAGAGCGAACAGGTACACGTCGGCCTTCAACTCCATCGTCCAGGTAATCGAGTCGGTGGGCCTGGCCCTGGTCATTTGGTACGGCGCGACCGAAGTCCTCGCAGGCCACCTCCTCGTCGGGACCCTCGTGACCTTCATGCTCTACGTGAACGCGTTCTTCAACCCAATCATCCAACTAACTACCTTCTACAACTCGTTTCAGTCTGCGGTGGCCGGGCTCGACAGGGTGACCCAGCTCGTCAACACCGAGGTGGAGGTCAAGGAGCCGTCTGAACCAGAGACAATAGACCCGCAGGCGGACTGGGGGGTCGAGCTGAGGGGGGTCACTTTCGGCTACACGCCGGGGGTGAATGTCCTCAAGGACGTGAGCATGAAGGTGGCACCGAGGGAAGTGGTCGCGATTGTCGGTCCGACGGGGGCCGGGAAGTCGAGCATAGTCGGCCTCGTCCAGAGATTCTATGACCCGCAGCAGGGAACTGTCCTGGTCGGAGGGGTCGACCTTAGGAGGCTGAGATTCAAGGACTTCCGCGGGCGGATGAGCGTGGTCCCCCAGGACCCGGTCCTGTTCTCCGCAAGCATCGCGGACAACATCAGGTACGGCACCCCCGGTGCGACCATCGAAGACGTGAAGAGGGTCTCCAAGGCGCTTGGGGTTGATGGGTTCGTATCCTCCATTCCGGAAGGATACGACGCCTTGGTCTCTGAAGGGGCCACGAACTTGTCTATGGGCCAGAAGCAGCTCATCTGCTTCGCCAGGGCCCTCCTGAGGGACCCGAAGGTGCTCATCCTCGACGAGGCCACTTCGGGGCTGGACCCGTTCACAGAGCTGATGGTCCAGCGCTCCCTTGCTCCCTTGATAGCAGGGCGGACCACCATCATAGTCGCCCACAGGCTGTCGACCATACGTCTGGCAGACAGGATAGTGGTCCTCGACCACGGGGAGATCGTGGAGGAGGGGACATTCAGGAGCCTGATGTCGAACCCGGACGGGGCATTCGCAAGGATGTACGCTCTCCAGTCGAAGCAGGAATAGGGCCGCGCCTGAGCGGAGTGGAAGAAGCTCGAGATACACTTATCCTGACGCCGGGCGGATGCGCGCGCATTGAAGTTCCTGGATTTCCAAGCAGAGGTGGAGGAGGTCCTGGCCGCCTCATGCCGCGACCTCGGCTACAAGGACGCAGAGATCGACGTCTCGCTCCCCCCAAGCGAGGCCTATGGCGACCTAGCGAGCGCCGTCCCGATCCGCATCGCCAGGGAGCAAGGGAAGAAGCCTGCCGACGTCGCCATAGAGCTCGCGTCCAAGGGGATGGACCTGGCGAGGAAGTCAAGGTACATAGGCTCGGTCAGCCCGCACAGGGGAGGGTACCTCAACTTCGGGATAAACCGCCCCCGCTTCATCTTCGAATCCATCTCAGCGATAGCTTCCGGGGACCTGGGCAGGGTGAGGGAGAGGGGGGAGGTCGTCGCCATAGAACACACCAACGTCAACCCAAACAAGGCGCTGCACATAGGCCACGCCCGGAACCTCGTCCTGGGGGACTCTCTAGTTAGGGTGATGCGCTTCATGGGGCACCAGGTCCAGGCGCTAAACTACGTCGACGACTCGGGCGCCCAGGTGGCTGACATCATCGTAGGGTTCAGGTTCCTGGGGCTCTCAGACGAGGCGCCTCCAGGAGTCAAGTTCGACGCATATTGCGGGGACAACGTCTACACCAGGGTGACTAGGGAGTATGAGACCGACCCGTCTCTGAGGCAGAAACAGTCTCTGGTGCTGAAGGAGATCGAAGACGGGACCGGGGAAGTGGCGTCATACACCCGAAGCATCGTGAAGAAGATACTCGCAGCGCAGCTGTCGACATGCTGGCGGCTCGGAGCCTCCTACGACCTCCTGAACTGGGAGTCCCAGATAGTCCACTCGGGGATGTGGGAGAAGATCTTCGAGTCGCTGAAGAAGATGGGCTACGTGAAGTTCCAGACCGAAGGGGCGAACAGGGGGACATGGGTGATCCCGGACCCAGAGACCGGCGAGGAGAAGGTCGTTGTCAGGTCGGACGGGACTGCTGTCTACGTCGCCAAGGACATACCGTATGCCGCATGGAAGATAGGGCTGATCGGCGACCCGTTCGGGTACGAGGTATACCCCTTGGACCAGCCCGGGGGGACGATGTACTCCACCACGCTGGACGGGAGGAAGGGGGCCGTCCGCTTCGGCGGGGCGCGGCTGGCGATATCTGTCATCGACACCAGACAGAGCTACCTCCAAAGAATCGTTTCAAAGGTGCTCGACGAGTTCAGGGAGGGGTCTTCGAAGCGCTACCTCCACAGGAGCTACGAGGTGGTGTCGCTCTCGAAGAGGACGGCAGCCCAGTTGGGTTTCTCCATCGATGGTGACTTCGCCCACATGTCAGGGAGGAAGGGCATCTACGTCAACGTCGACACAGTCCTTGACAGGCTCAAGGACAAGGCCGGGGCCGAGACGCGACGGAGGAACCCCTCAGAAACGGATAGCTGGGTCGCCGACGTCGCGGAGGCCGTGGCCGTCTCGGCGCTGAGGTACGAGCTCCTGAAACAGGACCCTGACAAGATGATAGTGTTCGACATGGACGAAGCCCTGGAGTTCCAGGGAGACACCGGGCCATACCTCCTCTACACCTACGCGAGGGCTAGGCGGATCCTAGACAAGTCAGACGGGAGCCCACGTGTGGACGTGGCCTCGGCGGCCAAGCTGAGCAGGCCGCAGGAGCTCAGGCTGGCGAAGAAGATGTCCATGCTAGACCTCAGCACCGAGGCAGCCGAAGAGTTCCTCTCACCTAAGGAAGTCGCCCGATTCGCCCACGACCTTGCCGTGGCCTTCAACGACTTCTACGAGAGCGTCCCTGTGAACAAGGAAGCGGACGCTGAGCTCAGAGACGCGCGGCTGTCGCTGGTCGACGCTGCGAGCAGGGTCCTGGCGGAGTCGATGCGGTTGATAGGCGTGCCTGTTAAAGACCGGATATGAAGAGACGATTCAGGCTGGCGTCGTTCGACATGGACGGCACCGTCTTGGAGGATAGCAGCAGCTGGGTAGCCATCCACAGGGCCTTCGGGACGGAGCAACTCGGTGAGGCGTCCCTGAAGCTCTACACCGAGGGGGCGATAGACTACGAGGAGTTCATGCGGCGGGACATCGCGTCCTGGCCGAGGGGCGTTACCAGGGGCAAGATCGAAGAAATCCTCTCGCACTACAAGATACGCAAAGAGGCACCAAAGGTGATGGAGGAGCTGAGGAGGCTGGGGATGAAGACCGCCCTGGTGACATCAGGGATAGACATCCTCGCCAGGGACGTGGCCAGAGACCTTCAGATGGACTATCTCATAGCCAACGGGCTCCGCTTCAGCCGACGAGGTGTCCTCCTCCCCACCGGGGTGGGACGGGTCGACCCTACTAGGAAAGACAGGGCGTACCTGAAGCTCCTGGCGAAGGCGGGGGTACGGGCCAGTGAGACAATCGCCGTTGGAGACACCCACTACGACCTCGCCTTCCTAAAGTCAGCCGGGCTGGGGTTCATGCTAGCCCATACAACCCGGGTCCCTGACCCTGAAATCATCCACATCGAGAGCCTGAGCGAAATCCTTAGCCACTTGGGGTAGGGAGAGCCTTTTTACATAAGAGACTAGAGGTAAGCACAGTGCTTTGATTTGGACGAGACTCTCCTCCTGATCCCAGGCCCGACCAACCTTTCAAAGCGTGTAAGGGAAGCGATGGCCGGGCCGCAGCTCCCGCACGTCGGCGCAGAGTTCTACTCGAAGTTCAAGGAGACTGTCCAGCTGGCAAGGTACGTCTTCAAGAATGAAAAGGGGGTCCAGTTCGTCTACACCGGGACCGGGACCACCGGGATGGAATCGGCGGTAGTCAGTCTCGTGTCTCGCGGGGACCGGACCCTGACCCTGATGAACGGGTACTTCGGCCACAGGATGTTCCTCCTCAACCAGATCCACGGCGCCAAGGCAGACAATATGGACTTCGGGAGCACGAGGGCTGCGGACCCCGACCTCCTCAGGAAGGAGCTCCGCAAGAAAAAGTACTCGGTGGTGTTCATCACCCACGTCGACACTTCGAGCTCTGTCCTCAATCCTGTGGAAGAGCTGGTCGACGAGTGCTCGAAGGCGGGGGCGCTGTCGGTGGTCGACTCGGTCTGCGCGATAGGAGGCGAGCCCATGGATTTCGACAGGCTCGGGGCAGACGTCGTGTTCACAGCGTCTCAGAAGGCGCTGGCAGCAGCACCTGGCGCCGTTCTAGTCGCAGCTTCGGCCAGGGCCATGGAGCACATGGAGAATCGGAAGTCCCCTATCGAATCTTACTACATGAGCCTTCTCAGATGGAAGCCGATAATGGACGACCCGAAGATGTACCTGGCCACCCCCGCCACACAAGTCCTCCTTGCGCTCCGGGAGGCGATGCTGGAGGTGAAGGAGGAGGGGATCGAGAGGAGATGGGCCCGCCACAAGAAGCTCGCCGAGATGGCGCAGCACACGGTCGAAGGGTGGGGGCAGAAGTTCGTAGCGGAGGAAGGCCACAGGGCCCATACTGTCACCTCGTTCTGGGTGAAGGACGGGACTGCGGGCCCGATTCAAAGGACACTGGAGGCGAGGCACAGGGTGATGGTGTCGAGAGGGATATACGACGACAAGGACCGCATGATAAGGATAGGGCACTTCGGGATCCTCCAGCCAGAGATGTTTCAGAAGGCGCTCGGGCACATGGGGG
This sequence comes from archaeon, assembly GCA_021800855.1. Taxonomy (GTDB): domain Archaea; phylum Thermoproteota; class Nitrososphaeria; order Nitrososphaerales; family Gagatemarchaeaceae; genus UBA183. Next base: position 72,482 of record JAJYYP010000002.1, read on the forward strand.
AAGTACTGGAAGAGCTCGGCCTAGTCCAGGGGCGTATCGCCTCGACAAGACCGAGGATAAGAAAGTAGAACCCTTTTATCGCCAAGAGATTCGCACCGCATCGCAGCCCGGTCGTCTAGTGGTCAAGGATGGGGGCCTCTGGAGCCTTCGACCTAGGTTCGAATCCTAGCCGGGCTATCTGCAAGCTACGCTCGGTCCCCCTCAGAGCTAAGGCTGATTCAGCATGTTAGTAGAGCCCTCTGCCCCAAGGCCGTTCAGGCCCAGGCGTTCGCGACCCGCGGCCAACCCACCTCGCCAATGTGGCGTGATCTCTTTGTTCCGTCTCCTCCCACGGTCTCCAGGCCCACTGGCAAAGAGTCAAGTATCGCTCCGCCTCCCCTTCCTTGGGAGGCCCCAGGGTCTGAAAGTAAAGACTGCTTCAGCGCGAAGGGCGATAGACGCGTGGAGATTCAGGTCGAAGGCTCAGGTCAAGAAGTCCATGGACTGGACCTTCTACATGGTTGCCCAGCTCCTCGTGTCATCGAGGCGCGAGAGGGTCGCGCTCATTCCGCTCCTGGTCTTCGCGTCGTCCTTCTCCTTCGCCGCCTCGGAGCTCGTGATGCTCGTCCTTGTGGGCTTCTTCATAGCAAAGCTCCAGTGCTACAGGTTCGTCAACCTGGTCCTGAGGACGTTTCAGATCCCGCGCTGAACCCTCCACCTCGGGCCCCTGGTTCCACTGCTACCAGCTTCTGTCGGATGTCTCCGCTTGGATGACCCGTTGCTCACTCTGGGGGGATCTGCTTGTAGGAGAGGCCGAGCTCCACCCCCTGCCTTCTTCTGACCGCCCTTGACACGAGGTAGATTGCCAGGCAGAAGACGAACAGGCCCAGGACGAACTCGTCTGACTGCAGCAGAGGATAGGTCAGGAAGAGGTTGGGGCCTGCGACGTACTCGTATGCTAGGAAGAGGTTGAACGCCAGCGCCAATCCACCCGCCACGGAGACAGCCGGGAACCTCCAGATCTTGTATCTGCTGACAGGGGACGCGGCATACACGTCCTTCAGCCTGAACGGGAACACTATGGCGGTGACGCAGATAAGGAGGTAAGCGACCTCCGTTCCGAACCCCGCCGAAGCGACGTAGGACCCTATGGCGTTGAACTGGTAGACTACGAAGTAGAGCCAGACCATGCTACCTGCGAACGATACCAGCAGAGCGACGAGCGGCGCCCCAGAGCCAGGCCTGACAGAAGAGACCCTGCTCGGAAGGACCCTGTCCATGGAGGCGCCGAGCATTATCCTCGTGCTGGCGAAGTAGACTATCAGCACCACTTGGAATATCCCCATCATCATCCCGATGAATATCACCCCGAGGACGAACGGGTTCTTCGACAGTAGGCTGATCATGTAAGGGAAGAATGGGCTTGGGACGACGTTCAGCACCGCCCCGACCGGACCCGGCCTCCCCCCGAACCAGAGCCCGTTGAATGCGTGGATGAACTCCAGGCCGACGGTCCCAGAGTAGGCGTACCAGGTCACCGCCCAGACCGCCCCTATGGCCAGGTACGACCCCACAATCTGAAGAAGCTGCGACCTGAAGTTCCCTGCCCGTTTTATCTCGCCGAGGTTGTATATCGACCACCCAGCGTACCCCAGCGACAGCCAGGCGATGGCCCAGAGCGTCACCGTCTCATAGGCGTTGAACTTCTGCCCCAGGCTCACGCCCCCCGCCTGCGCCGCGCTGATGACGGCCCGGTATGCGTCTGGACCCACGGTCCTGTTGTAAGAGTACACTGCCGCGTTGAAGCTGCTGACGAAGTCCTGGTGAGTGCTGGTCAGGAGGAGGCCGAGCATCGTCAGCAGGGAGAGGAGGGCGCCTGCGAAGAGGACGTATTGCAGCTTCACGTAGAACCTTACCCCCCTTGCCGCCACAAGTAGGCCCAGAAGGAGGATAGCCGCGGTGATCCCGAAGGTAGCCCCTGGCGCCTGGAGCCCGGTGGCAAGCGAAGCGTAGGCCGCGCCCCCGGTAACGTGGGCGAGCTCGGCGAAGAGCGGCTGGAGGCAGAGGGTGACCATCACAGACCCCAGGAATGCCGAGAAGAACCACTGCCAGACCGACCAGGCGCTGAACGTGGCAGCGAACCCGACCGCCGGGTTCAAGATCCTGCTCTGCCAGACGTAGTCTCCTCCGGCCCTGGGCATCGACGACGCCAGCATGGAGACCACGACGTAGAACGGGACCGCCGCGAGGACCGTGGTCAGCACCCCGACGCCCACGTCCCCGCCTGGGAGGACGGCCGGCCCGTAGCTGAAGAGGACGGCCTCCGTGAAGCCCGTCAGCCCCACCGCCATCATGTTGTAGATGAACGCGTGGTGCGGGGACATCGCCCTCACGAGGCCCGTAGACTCCCTGACGAAGACCCTCTCTTCCGCCAATCGGCCCTCGAGCCAAGAGACAATGTATAAACGATTCACATCGCCGCAACGCCGGGGCAGACTCACCGTTGTTGATCTACACCCCAGGGCCGACCGAGGTCCCTCCGAGGGTCCTCCGGAAGATGGCGCGCCCCATAACGAACCCCGACCTGGACCCGGCCTTCGCGAGGACCTACGAGTCGACCCAGGAAAAGCTGAGGCTGCTGATGAAGACGAAGAACGACGTCCTGATCATGTCGGGGGAGGGGTTCCTCGGGCTCGAAGCCGCGGTCGCGTCACTCGTGGAGAAAGGCCAGAAGGTGCTCGCGATAGCCAACGGCGTATTCGGCGAGGGCTTCGTCGACCTCGTGAAGATGTACGGGGGCGTCCCGGTTCCGGTCCGTTCCCCGTACGACCGACCGGTGGACCCCGAGTCTGTCGCCGTCGCCCTCGACGCCGACCGGGAGATACAGGTGGCCACCTTCGTCCACTGCGAGACACCCAGCGGGGTCTTGAACCCGCTGCGTGAAGTGGCCTCGGCATGCCGGAAGCGGGGGGTCCTCCTCATAGCCGACGCCGTCTCGTCTCTGGGCGGGACCCCGGTGGAGACCGACTCTTGGGGGGTCGATGTCTGCCTAGGAGGGAGCCAGAAGTGCCTGAGCGCCCCGCCGGGGCTGGCGCTCGTCTCGGTGAGCGAGCGTGCATGGGACGTCGTAAAAAGACGCGGCACCAGCATTCCTTCTTACTACGCGAGCCTCTGGCAGTGGGAGGAGTGGTGGAACAAGAGAAGGCTCTTCCCCTACACCCCTTCTGTCTCAGACATCAGCGCCCTCGACGAGGCCCTGGACATCGCCCTGGAGGAAGGGCTCCCGCGAGCCTTCGAGCGCCACAAGCGTGTCTCGAAGATGGTCCTGTCCGGCTGCAGGGGCATGGGCCTCGTGCCATATCCCAAGAGCGACGCCTACCACTCTCCGACAGTCACCGCGCTCAGGCGCCCTACGCAGATCCCCGAGAAAGGCCTTCTGAGGCGCATGGAAGAGGGGTACGGGGTGATGATAGCCGGGTCCTGGGGGAAGCTCGCTGGGAAGGTCCTGAGGCTTGGGAACATGGGGTACAACGCCAGGCCACGCAAGGCGAAGACGGCGCTTCTCGCTCTCGAAGGGGCCCTGAAGGACCTGGGCTTCGTCTCCGCGGGCCGCTCAGCTCAGGTCTGACGGTCCCTGGCAGGCGCCTACCCTGCCCTCTGGCAGCCCACCCCAGTGCCGCGTGTCCTCCGGCCCCCGATCAGTCTTCCCCACTCACCAGCAGACGGAGCGGCGGTCAGGCGGAGGGGCTCCCTGCCTGTCCATCCTCACCGAGGGACTCGACCAGCCTCCTAAGGATCTCCCTCTCGAGTATCGTCCCTATCATCCTCCCACCTTCGTCTATGACGGCTACTATGGGGACGTTGGTCTCTTTGAAGGTGGTGGTGAGGCTGAGCCCTGGCTCACTTTCACTCACCCTCACCACTCCTGCCAGCGGGCAGTCGTATACCATCATAGTCGCCATCTCCCTCCTGGAGAGGCTGATGATGTCGTGCATGAGCAACGTGGCGACCGGCCTCTTCTCGTGGTCGACGACTACGGCCGCCCTTGCGTCGAAGTTGGAGAGCTTCCGCATCGCATCCATCGCAGGCTCATAGTATGAGACCGTCACTGTGGGGAGGGTCTTGCAGATTTCTGCGGCCGTCATCGACAGGAGTCTCTGCCTGACAACCCTCTTCTCAGTCCCGGATTCGTGGTCTATGGAGACTAGAGGCGCGCGGGCCCTGAAGAGCAGGGGGGCCGCGAGGGAGAGCATGGCTATCGCCAACGCGGTCGCCGAGTAGATGAAGCCTCCTATCAGGGCGATTCCTGCGGTGAGCGCCGACACCAGGAGCGCAGCGTCGACCCCCCCTTTGACGCCTGTCCCGAAGGCGTTCCTCCACCTGTCAATATGGAAGAACCCTGCGGAAATCCCTCCCATCGCGGCCCCCGAGGCGAGCGCTACGCCGAACAGCCCGAGCCCGGCGAGCAGGAGGTCGGGGGTGACCCGAACGAAATACAAACCAAAGCCTGCAAAGAACATGGGCTCGAAGAAGCCATAGGTGAACGCCCTGAGCTTTTCCATCAAGACCGGCCTCGCTGCTAGGAACTTCTGCATCAACAGGCCGAGAAAGAGGGCCACGATCGCCGCGTTGAACCCAGCTAGCTGGCCGACGAAGCCTGCTATGAGCAGGATGGAGATGATCATCGCGAACACCGCCTCTCTGCTCCTGAATCTGCTTTCGACCCTCTCGAGCAGTGGGATCATGACGTACCTCCCGAAGGCGACTATCCCGAGGATGGCGACGGCGAGCTCCGCAGCTGTCACCGTGACTGAGAGCGCCGTGATGGCCCGCCCGGCGAGGTCGGACACAAAGGAGTAGAGTATGACTGCTGCGACCTCTATGACAAGGACCTGCGAGAAGATGGCGGTACCGTCTGTTGTCCTTGCCAGGCCCGTGTCCGTCAGCAGCCTGGACAGGGGGCCGGCGCTGCTCATCCCCACGACTGTCCCTATAACGACGGCTGCGACGACCTGATGGAACACAAGGTATGACAATAAGGCGACTGCTACGAACCTGGCCGCGAACTGCGCCAGAGAGACCGCAATCGACGCCTTCCTCGCCAGGGCGCCTCTGAGCCTGTCTGCCTCGAACTCCTCCGCGCCGCTCACGAAGAGGAGGAAGTCTATCCCGACCGTGACGAAGAGCGCGATAGTAGGGAGCTCTTGTATGACGCCGGACACCCCCGGGCCGAGGAGGATGCCGACAAAGATCGCCCCGACGAACGGTATCAGGCCCAGCTTACGGAACGCCTCTTCCCCAAGCTTGGCGCCCACAAGGAGAATCCCTAGGTACGCGAGCGACGCGACGCCCACCGGCAGTGAGGAGAAGATTGCCATTCCCGCTGCCCCCTGACGGACTCCAACAGTCAGGGGATTTAACTGGCTCACATGGCTGCGCTGGTCTCAGCCGCCGCAGGTCCCCGTCGAGCCGACTCCCGCTCGGATGATGTTTGCTCGGCTTCACCCATCGCTGGCACGGACCTCCTTTGCGAGGACCTCCGCCAGCGAGTCGAAGTACGACCTCGTCCCCTGCGGCATCGAGTCTCTGTTCTTCCTGATCGCGTCCACTATGTATGGGACCGCACTCTTCGAGACCTTGAACTCTCCCACCTTGCCGCCACCCACGCTCAGCCTGGGGATGCTGACCTTGCCCTTGACGTCGGGAGGGGCCGCCTCCTTGGCGTCCTCTTCGACCTTCTCCGCCCACTTCTCCAACTGCCCCTGCTCGAGCCCGTCCACCATCTGGCTCAGCTCCTTAACCAGGGGCGCGATGGTCGCGAGCGACCCGAGGTCGAGCCCGTCTGTATCTCCGGAGAAGAGCTTCGCCCCTCCGGCCGCGACCACGTTGGTCCCAATGATCACCAGCGCGGCTATGGGGAGTATCTGGCTCGCTCCAACGACTCCGTCGGCCACCAGAGTCGTGGCCAGCAGCGCCGGCGTGAGCCCCTGGGCCATCATCGTCTCTATCAGCCTTCTGTTCTTGGACGACTTCCTCCAATCTACGGCCTCCGTGCTCAGCACCCGTGCGCCCACCAGGACTCCCATTACTGCCAGCGACTCGATGTAGAGTTGAGGGGTCGTCAGCGTGTCGAGGGGGAGAGAGAACCCGAGGAAGAAGAGGAAGAAGGTCCTCAAGAAGAAGGAGATCTCCGTCTGGAACGCCGAGATGTAGTTCAAGGAGACCGCCGGCATGACAACCCCGAGGCCCAACGAGGCAGGGAGGTCAGACAGGTTCTTCATCACCAGGCCGATCGCCAGGACAGTGATTACACCGCTACCGCTTATGTCTCCGATCAGCACGTATGCCAGGAGGACATACCCCACGGTGGCTGCGTAGAAGTAGTCTGACTGCCCGACCGCCCTAGCTACCCTGACCCACGCGAGCCCTAGGATGACCCCCCCTACCAGGCCGATGGAGAGCTGCTGGAAGAAGCTTGAAGAGATGACTGAGAGTCCGCTGAGGTCCAGCGGGGCGTTCTCGTTGTAGCCGTTCAGCAGGACGGTGAACAGGATTATCAGCACGAGCGAATCGTACACCGACTCCAGCGAGAGGTTCGAGACAAGCCCCTGCTGCGAAATCCTGCTCCCCATATAGGGGACTATGATCATCGAGATCTCCCCGCCTATTATGGAGCCGAGGAACAGGGCCTGGTACAGGTTCCAGTGAAGGACGGCGGTGAAGACGAAGGTTGTCACGAGTATGGAGAGGAGCATGTAGACGCTCGAGCGGACAATCGCCGACCTCCCTTCAGAAGCTACCTCCCGGACCTTCAGACTCATGCCTATGTCGAAGACCACCATCGCGAGTGTGACCTGGGACAAGAGCGGGAGCATTGCGTTGACGGTGGACGATGGGAGGACTGCGAACCAGCGGGTCGCTATCCCGGCGGCTATCAGGAAGAGCGTCTGGGGTATTCCTTTCCTCTTGAGCAGTAGGTTCCCTACGAACCCGATGAATATGATGGAAGAGAGCACCAGCAGGAACGTCTCAGGGGAAAGGGCCAACAGCGGTCAACTCCAAGGTCCACACTGCCGCCTTACGAGCATCCACGGCGTGCCCGGCCTACCTCGCGACGTCAAACTCCCAGAGCAGCGAATGGTAGGTATTTGAGCGCAGGCATCCCGCCCTGGGGCCTCCTAAGAGACTCTAGGCACAAGCTCTGGAGTCCTCGCCTGCACTTCATGCCGCTGGACATCTTCGGATAAGCTCAAATACCCTCGATATCGGTGTTCCGATATCGGAACGGATTAGTATGTTCAACTTCGACTGGGCAAAGCGCACCCACAAGGGACTGCGCCGCTGGATCCTCTACATCGTGCGAGACAACCCGAAGTCTGGCGCCGAGATTATGGACGTGATGGAGGCGAACCTCCAGGGGTGGTGGAGGCCATCCCCAGGCTCGGTCTACCCCCTCCTGAAGCGGATGGTGGAGGAGGGGGTACTCAGCCGTTCGGCTGACGACAAATATTCTCTGACCCAGAGCGGACGGGAGGAGGTAGACCACCCCTGGCCGCTTTCGGAGCACCTAGGACAGGCGCCGAGGTCCGTTGAAGGCGCCGTCGAGGTCATCGCCAGTTACACGTCGTATCTCGAAGACCTTTCCAGGTCCAATGACCCAAAGCTCGCGGACGCGAGCAAGGAGATAAGGGAGATCGCCGCCCGACTTTCAAAGCTAGGAGAGAGGGCATGAGTCAACAGCCGCTGGTCAAGGTGGAGGGGCTGTCGAAGAACTTCGGACCCCTGAAGGCTGTAGACGGGGTCTCTTTTGAAATCAAGGAAGGGGAGATCTTCGGGTTTCTCGGACCCAACGGCGCAGGAAAGACCACGACCATAAGCATGCTCACTACGCTTCTGAAACCCTCGGGCGGGAGGGCTGAAATAGCCGGGCTGGACATACACAGGCACCCTAACGAGGTCAGGAGGGTCGTCGGGGTGGTACCGCAGGAGTACACCGCGGACGAGGACCTGACGGGGCTGCAGAACATACTGCTCTGCGCCGACCTCTACGGCATACCGAGGAGCAACTCCAAGCCGCACGCCGTGGAGCTCCTGAAGCTCGTAGAACTCCAGGACGCGGCGGACAGGAAGGTCAGCACCTATTCCGGAGGGATGAGGCGGAGGTTGGAGCTAGCCAGCGGGCTGATCAACTACCCTCGGCTGCTCTTCCTGGACGAGCCGACGCTGGGGCTGGACGTCCAGACGCGGACGGCCGTCTGGAGCTACATCAGGATGCTGAAGGAAGAGTACAAGATGACGCTCTTCCTTACCACCCACTACCTGGAGGAAGCTGATTCCCTCTGCGACAGGATAGCGATCGTGGACCACGGCCACATAGTGAAGATAGGCTCCCCGGACGAGCTGAAGGCAAGCATAGGCGGGGACATCATAGTCGTGGGGGTGGCGGAGGCAGAGCCCGACATCTCCGAGGACATCAAGAAGATACCGCTGGTGAGGGAGGTGAAAAAGTCAGGGCGGGAGTACAGGATAAAATCGGAGGTGGGAGAAGAGTCCTCGATCAAGGTGATCGACCTTGTGAGGTCGAAGGGGCTCCACGTGACGAGGATAGCGCTGACCAAGCCGAGCCTCGACGAAGCTTATCTGGAGTTCACCGGGCGGAGCATCAGAGAGGAGGAGGCAGGGAAGATGGAAGCCTTCAAGCAGAGGGTGACTATGATGCGGGCGAGGCGCTAGACCATGGCAGATGACATCCCGGCAAGGTCTACCGTGACTGTCCAGGAGCGGGCCGCCGAGGCTGAGAGCGAGAGGGAGGCGGAGAGGTCATTCAGGGCCGCCCCCAAACTGAACAAGAGCCCCCTCCACGGCCTCTGGGCCCTCACCAACAGAGACCTGGTGAAGTGGTACAAGAACCCGATCCAGCTGATCATCTCGCTCGTCCAGCCCGTGGTCTGGCTGGGCCTCTTTGGCAAGGCCTTCAACATCGGCGCCCTCTTCTCGAGCCAGCCGGGGGTCACCACGGCAGAGGTGAACGCAGTCAACCTCGCGACTTTCGGGACGACAAGCTACTTTTCGTACCTGGGGGCCGGGATGCTCGCGTTCATCATCCTCTTCACCGCTGCTTTCTCAGGGATGTCTGTCGTATGGGACAGGCGGTTCGGCTTCACCAACAAGGCGCTCAGCACCCCCGTCGGCCGCGGCGCCATAGTGACCAGCAAGATACTGCAGAGCGTCGTCCGCTCCCTGATACAGGCAGCCATCGTCCTGGCAATCGCAGTAATACTCGGGATGGACACCGCCAGCTTCACTGTCTTGTCTGTCGCAGGATCCTTCGTCATCCTCTTCCTGATGGCCTTCGGGCTGTCATCGCTCTTCGTGATGCTCGCGCTCAGGTCCAGCGACTGGCAGACCCAGATGGCCGTCATAAACCTCCTCAACCTCCCGCTCCTCTTCGCGAGCAATGCGATGCTCCCGGTCAAGATAATGCCGGGGTGGCTGCAGTCGGTGATCAGATTCAACCCCGTCAGCTACGCCGTCGACGGGGTGAGGCAGATGCTCTTGGGCTCTGCTTCGGCCACAGGCTACGCGGTACTCGCCCCGCTGTGGGTCGACTTTAGCGTCCTGGTCGGGTTCGCCGCGCTCCTGGGGATACTAGGGATAGTCCTCTCCTGGAGACTCCTCTCCAGATAGAAGGTCACCGGCCGAAGATTACTTTCCTCAGCTTCTCGGCCATGCCCAGCGGGTCCTTGTTCTGCCAGACGTTCCTCCCGACCGCGAGGCCGGTCCCCCCAGCTTGGATGACCCCTTCCACTTGGCGAATGAAGTCGTCGTCGGTGGGCGCCTTCGGCCCGCCGCTCATGAAGACCCTGACCCCTGCCGCCGCCTTCACAGCCCATGAAAAGCTGGAGGGGTCTCCCGTGTACTTGATCTTGACCGCGTCAGCTCCAAGTTCCAGCCCGGCCCGGGCCGCATATGCGACCATCTCTTTCGACGTATCGTTCTGGACCGCCCCTCCCCGAGGGTATACCCACGCGATGGCAGGTATCCCCTTCTCGTGCGCCTCTTCCTGTATCTTCCCGAACTCTCTGAACATCCTCGGCTCGTGCTCGCTCCCAAGGTAGATGGTGTATCCGACCCCCTTCGCCCCGAGCGCCACCGCATGTTCCACGCTGCACACCTGTCGGGAGACGGGCTCCCCCTTGGGGAGGCTGGACTTCCCGTTGAGCTTGACTATCAGGGGGACTCTCCCGTCGTAGAACCTCTCGGCCACGCCCTTCTGGAATACGACCCCGTTGAACCCGCCCTTGGCTGCGATGTCCATGATGTACGCTGGGTCTACGTTCTTCTCGTTGAAGTCGGACGAAGGCCCGTGCTCCAGCCCCTGATCGTAGGCGAGGAGCATGCTCTTCCCCTCCGTGAGGAACTTCTCCATCAGGTCGCGCTTCATGATCGAGAAGCCTCCCTCGGCCTATTTAACAGTCTCACCGTTCAACGGTCCTTCGGGGAGCCCGTCCATACGCCTAAAAGCACTCCCATGTTCAGCCGCGACGGATGAGACTGGACGAGTTCCTGAGGCTCAACGCCCCCGAAGACCTCGCCGCACTCACCACCGCCGTCGCGAGGTCGAGCGTGGATGTCTGGGGGAGCATCCCGTTCAAGGCCGGGCTCCTCAACGAGACCAACCCATCCGGGGAGACCCAGAAGGCCATAGACGTCTACTCCAACGACCTGTTCGTCGAGGCGCTCACTGCCACTGGCCATGCCGCAGAGGTCGCCTCGGAGGAAATGGAGGAGCCGGCGGAGTCAAAGGGGAGGATTAGCGTCGCCATGGACCCACTCGACGGGAGCTCCAACGTGGAGACAAACAACCCCCTTGGGAGCATCTTCGGCTTCTATTCCCAACGGCTCCCCGCCTCAGGGAGGCGCCTCGTCGGGGCCCTCTACGTAACCTATGGCGCGATGCTCACGCTCACGTTCTCCTTCGGCAAGGGGGTCCACCGGTTCGTCGCCCTCCGGGAAGGGGGAGGGATATCATTCCAGCTCAAAGGGGTGGAACTGAAGCTCCCGGAGAAACCCGAGGTCTACGGGTTCGGGGGCGCAAGGAAGGAGTGGGTCCCTGAGGTTGCCCACTTCTGGGACAGCCTGGACGACAGAGGGCTGAGGAACAGGTACTGCGGGACCTTCGTAGGGGACTACAACCAGGTCCTGGCCAGGGGCGGAATCTTCTCATATCCGGCGCTCGTCAAGAGACCGAAGGGGAAGCTCCGGGTGCTGTATGAGTGCGCGCCTGTGGCGTACATCAACGAGCAGGCCGGGGGGTACGCCAGCGACGGCAAGGGGGACGTGCTCGACATCGAGCCCGGAGGGCTGGCTGACACGTCGCCGCTCTATATCGGGAACTCGGCGCTGGTCCACGAAATCGAAGAACGCATCTCACGGTCCTAGTGACATATACGCGACCTGTTCCAAAAACGGGGAGGGGCGCCGCCGGCAGGGAGCCGGGGCGTCCAAAGGCACCTCGACTAGGGGAAGACGCCCAGCGTCCTGACCGCCTCCGCCACCCTCCCGACGCCTACGATCATCGCGCCGGCCCTCATGTCAACGTTGTGCTTCAGGCTGGCGGCGTGCACGTCGCGGAAGGCTGAGGTGATCTTCTTCTCCAGCATGGAGTTGACCTCGTCTTCAGTCCAGTAGTTCCTCTCGAGATTCTGGACCCACTCAAGGTAGCTGACTATCACCCCCCCTGAGTTCGCCAGGATGTCCGGGATCATGAAGACGCCGTTGGCATGCAGGACCTTGTCCGCCTCCGGAGTCGTCGGCCCGTTGGCGCATTCCGTGATTATCTTGGCCTTGACGCCCCTGGCGATGTCGGGGAGGATGGAGTTCTCGAGGGCCGCAGGGCTCAGGATGTCAACGTCCAACTGCAGGAGCTCCTTGTCAGAAATCTCCTGGCTCCCGGGGAACCCGACGACCGAGCCCGTCTTCTCCTTGTGGCCTATCAGCTTGGCGGCGTCCATCCCTCCCTTGCTCATGATCGCGCCCTTTGAGTCGCTGGCACCCTTCAGCTTGGGGCCGTAGGCCTGGAGGATCTCGGCGAAGTTCGCCCCCGCGTTGCCGAACCCCTGCACTGCGAAGGTGGCCTTCTTCAGGTCGACCTTGTTCACCTTGGCCGCTTCGACCGTGGTATAGACGGCTCCGCGCCCGGTAGCCTTGTCTCTCCCGAGAGAACCCCCGAGCGAGATTGGTTTTCCTGTGATGACCGCGGGGGACATAACCCCTACGATGGTGTTGTAGGTGTCGAGGATCCAAGCCATAGTCTGAGCGTTGGTATAGACGTCGGGGGCCGGTATGTCCTTGTAAGGTCCGATGATGGGCGTTATCGACGACGCGAAGCGGCGGGTCATCCGCTCGTTCTCCCCGGCCGACATGTGCTTGGGGTCGCATATGATCCCCCCCTTGGCGCCGCCGTAGGGTATGTTGGCTACGCTCGTCTTCCATGTCATCCACGCTGCAAGTGCCTTGACCTCGTCCAGGGTGACGCCGGGGTGGTATCTGATCCCCCCTTTGAATGGACCGCGGGCGTCGTTGTACTGTACCCTGTATCCTGTGAACACCTTCGTGCTCCCGTCGTCCATCTTTACGGGGAGGGAGACCGTAAGCTGTCTCTTGGGGTGGGCAAGGATCTGATGGATCCCTTCGTCCAGCTTGAGGTGCTCGGCAGCTATCCTCAGCTGCTCGAGGGCGTTCTCAAACGGGTTCGGTTTAACCTGTTGCTGTGTCTGCTGCAACTGTCTCACTTCGTACTTTTGGGCCATAAACCGGCTCCTTTTAACATTCTATATAACAGGGGCCTACGTTTCTCACCGGAGGGAACGAGCCAGCTCGCGGACTTTGGACCCCCAGTCCCTCGCCTTCACTACGCTGCTGGCCACAAGCACACCGTCCACGCCGAGGCTCACGGCCCTTTCAACGTCTTCGCCTGTGACTATCCCAGCGCCGCAGAGTATCCCGCCCTTGAACCCCGACCTGCGGACTGCCTTCACAGTCTCCTCCACGAGCTCCGGCCTGGCCCGGGAGACGGCGACCCCACTCCCTATGAGCTCCGGCGGCTCGATGGCGACGAACTCCGGTCCTAGAAGCGCCAGTTCTGCCGCCTCCACGCTCGTCTGTGCGCACAGGCAGACCTCGAGGCCGGCCTCCGCAAGCCTCGGGACGAGCTTCGCCAGCACTCCACGCGGGACGCGGGCCTCGCTATGGTTGAGCAGCGTCCCTGACGCCCCCGCGGCCATCACAGCCGCTGGGACCACGGCCCCCGTGGTCTTCTCCCCTTCCTCCCATCCGACGGACTGGCTGTATACCTTCGCGCCGGACTCGGATGCGACCAGAGAGAGCGTAGGCGTAGGAGGGGCGACGACCCCTGCGACACCCAGCTCGTCCGAGGCCATCTTGACGGCCCTGGCGAGCCTCACCGCTCCGGCGCCAAGGACCTCGGGATAGTTCTTGCAGTTGACTATGATGGTCCCCAAGCCGGTCCTAGCTAGAGCCTCCGCTAGGTGTCTAAAAGGATGGCGTGGAGGAGTCGCTCCGGCACAGGAAGGTTCTCGCTAGAAGCCTTCGTCGTCCGAGTCCTCTTCCCAGCCGTCTTCGTCCAAGTCGTCGTCCAGGTCCTCGTCGAGCTCCTGGTCCTCTTCGGACATGTCGCCCCCGCGCTTTTAGTTCAACTATTAAATGTCGCGGTCGCCGGGGCAGCCATGGTCGAGGTCCTGACGATGGACGGGAGGTCCATATCGAGGGCCGCGGAGACGGTGATCCGGGGGGGTCTGGTAGTCTACCCGACCGACACGGTCTACGGCCTCGGCTGCGACCCCTTCAACGAGGAGGCAGTCCGGCGGCTGTTCGCCTGTAAGGGGAGAGGTGCCAAGGCCGTCCCGGTCCTCTGCGGCTCCCGGGAGAAGGCGTCCGACCTGGTCGACTTGGGGCCCAAGGGGGAGGAGCTGGCCAGGCGCCACTGGCCAGGGGCTCTCACCATAGTCGCGCCACTGAAGATGAGGGTGCCAGACATGCTGAGCCAGGGGCCCACTCTCGGTGTCAGGGTCCCCAACCACCAACTCTGCCTCGAGCTTGTCGCCTCTTGCGGGGGGTGGCTGGCGGGGACGAGTGCCAACGTCTCGGGGGCGCCTTCTGCAAGGGGCGCTGGGGAAGCCCTGAGGCAGCTTGGGGACACGGTAGACATTATCTTGGATGGGGGGCCCTCTGCAGGGACCGGCTCGACCGTCGTCAGCGTGGTAGGCGGAGCGGTCACAATCTTAAGAACCGGTCAAATCGGGGTCGAAACGAGCTGAGAGAAGGACGAACCTGATAGTCACGTCAGCCAAGGGGCTCGAGGCGAGGGCCTCGGCCGAGTTCAAGGAGATAGCCCTGCTTTCAGGCATCAGGAAGCTTGTCATAGACAGGTCGGCCTACGACGGGGTCATAGAGGTGGACGTAGAAGACCCCAAGGCGCTCCTCGCGTTCATCGCAAACTACGTCCGTTCCGAGCCGTTCAGGGTTAGATACATACTGAGGATAATCCCCGTCGGCCGCGTGGTGGACACCAAGCTGGATGAGATTGTGAAGGCTGTGAAGGACCTCTCAGAAGCCATAGGCCCGGGCGAGACATTCAGGATAACCATAGAGGCGAGGGACTCGCCTTACTCAGACAAGCAGCTCATCGACTCCCTGGCGGACGTCATCGACAGGAAGGTCGACCTCGACTCCCCAGACAAGATAGTCCTGCTGGAGATCTTCGGGGAGTACGCCGGCGTGTCGGTTATTTCGCCAAGCGAGATAGTGAGCATCCAGAAGCTCAAGCGCGCTGTCTAGGACCTGTCGGCTCCGAGGAGAGCCGCGCCTTCAATCCTCCCGAGCTCGGAGCGCGAGAGCGGCTTCCTTGGTAGTCTGACTCCATTGAAGCCGGAGGGCATGCTGGGGGTGGCGTGCCCTGCGACAACGGCGAGGAACTTCCCTCCCTTCGCCGCCCCATCAGACTCGATGGCCCTCGAGATCTGGGTCGTCCCCGCGAACCTCAGCAGCAGGTCGATCTCCGGCTTCTTGGCCAGCAGCCCCCCTGATTCCATAGCTTGAAGGGTCTGCGCGGCGAGCATCTCCACCAGGAACTCGTTCTTGACCGAGCCCACCCGCAGAGTCTGGACCACTGCGTCAGGGTTCGCTCGGAGGAGGGCGCCCTTCGCTTCGCCCGGGTCCATCCCCTCGCAGAGGTATGCCCGCGCATTCACCTTCTGCATCTCATCCACCATGCGAGAACGGCAGGAGGGCAACCTTGGCCCCGTCTGCTATGCGGACCCCCCTTCCCGCAGGGACGAAAGCCTCGCCGTCTTCGACCATGACCAACGTGTTGTATATGCTGAACCCGGGCTCTCTGAGCCCTGTCATCGCCCTCACCCGGTCGACAAGGTCTGACGCGTCAAGCTCCGTGTCTTGTAGGGTGACGTCCGTGGCGCCGACGGCCGTGCCTATGTGGCCCAGGCACCTGACCCAAATCATCCCTGGTCGAGGAACAACAGCCTTTCCTTATACCTTCTCCCTTCGTAGGTGGACCCGGCGGGAAACAGACGCCCCTTCCCTCCATTCAACCGGAGCCGGAGCGCCTCGCCGTCTGCGGCCCGGAGCGCTTCGATGGGGAACCTCACGGAGACCGGCCTCGGGTCTACCACGTGCATCGACGTCTTGCAAGGCAGGAGCTTCCCGGACCTGGCAGCTGCGACCACGTCGTCCTTCAGCAGCTTCCTGGGGAGGAGGACGAACTTCCTGCGCTCCTGCAGCTCTAGGTCTATGTCGTCCTCGGGGACGAACCGCCTCTCCCAGCCTAGCCGCTCGGATATCTGGTCGAACGACGCGATGACAGCTCTGACCTCTTCCAGAGGCGGCTTGCCTACCAGGTAGGCTGCGTCGCTCGTCAGCACGCCCGAAGCGGTCTCCCTCCGCTCCAGCGCTGAGAACGCTTCGGCCAAGGTAGTCCTCCGCGCGCTAGGCAAGGACCCAAGTACGTCGTCCACGCTGTCGCTCTGCCTCGGCTTGTAGACCCTGGCCCACCTCCCCAGCGCGATGGACCGTGAGCTGTAATCGACTGCGCAGCAGACAGCGTTCTCGATTTTGAGTTCCTGGAACGCGGCCAGCCTGTGCATGCCGTCCAGGACGGTCGCCGACTCCCTGTCGATTATGATGGGGTCCTTCTGGACACCGTCGCGCGTGATCTCCTGTGCGAGCTCTTTGACGTGCCTCGGGATGGTGTCCTCGTGCGGGCGGAGCGAACTCACAGGCCTGACCCCTAGGGTGAAGCCCGCCGTCGCCAGGGCCAAGGCTCTACACCGGCGGCTCTTGGACGGCCGGGCCCTCGGCCTCTTCAGACTCGGCTTCCTTCTTCTTCGTTATGTACCCTGCTATGCGGTTCCTGAGCTGCTTGGATGGGATGACCGCCAGGACTTCGAGCGACTTCTTGTTCTCTTCGAAGTCGTTCCCGAAGGCTTCGGGGTGCCGCTGCAAAATCTCCTCCGACAGCCTACGAGTCCTATCCAACTTCCGTCAAGCCCGACAGATTGGCATCATTAACCTTTCGAGTCGGCCCCAAGATAGCGTAGCGCGTTAGCGGACGTAACAGAGATCGCCTCCACGGGGGAGATCCCCCAGATCTCCGCAAGCCCGAAGGCGACAGACGGGACGAGCGCGGGCCCGTGGACCCCTCCCAGGGGGGCGTAGGCCACGGGGGAGTCTGATTCGACCAGGGTGAATGCTGGATCGCACCTCCGAGCCAGGCGCTGGAGCTTCTTCGAGTAGAGGAGGGCCGGGCTGAATGAGACGAAGTATCCCCTACGAACGACCGCCGGGAGAACATCTTCAGACTCGAGCCAGTGCATGAGTAGAGGGCCGGTCCTGAACGACCCGAGCACCTCCATGACCTGGGCCTCAGCCCCTCTCGAGTGGACCTGCACGGGGACCCTCGCGGCTTCCGCGGCCTGCAGCTGAAACCTAAATGCGTTCAGCTGGGCGCTCCCTTCTCCGGTGGGGGAGTAGGAAGGGTCCAGGCCGATCTCCCCCAGCCCCTTGGCCAGCTCCAACATCGGAGCGATCCATGAAAGGTCCTTGTCCTTCTCCGCCTCTGAGGGGTGGAGCCCTACGAAGGGATAGACAGTCCAGGGGTAGGCTGCAGAGGCGGCTACCGCCCCCTCAGAGGTCCTGCGGTCAACCCCGCAGACCACGAGGACAGCCTCGGAGCTGACGCTCCTGGCTACTCCAGAGATATCCTCCGGGGGGTCAAGGTGCATGTGGGAATCGATGAAACGCACGTCCCGCCTTGGCCAGAGAGGTATTTCAGGTCGCTCCATACCATAAAGTCCCAAACACGGACGCGGTAAGTGCGGACCTTGGTTTTCTTACCTCTTTCCAAAATAGAGGTGGACTTGGGCGTTTCCTGGCTCAAAACGGCCAGCAGAAGGGGTGAAATCAGCTAAAAGTTTTTTAACACGTCGCGACTACTTCAAAGGCGAATGTCCAGTTCGGAGTTCGGCCTCGCAGCAGTCTACAGGGTGATAAAGAAGGCAGGGGCTGAGAGGGTAGGGGATGACGCAGCCATCGAGCTCAGGTCTGAGCTCGAGGCCCTTGGGATTCAGATATCCAGGCGGGCGGTAACTCTGGCTGCGCACGCGGGGAGGAAGACGGTAAAGCCAGCAGACATCAAGCTGGCCGCCGAAGAGATACTGAAACCCAACGTATAGGGGGAACTGCGGCGTCCCTGAAAACATCGGGTTGCACCAGCAACCGCTATATCCGCACCCTAGGAAGGCACGCCGGGCCCCGGTGGTGTAGCCCGGTCAAGCATGTTAGCCTCTCGAGCTAGCGACGCGAGTTCAAATCTCGCCCGGGGCATATTAACCTACGCGTTCAAATCCCCGACTGGTCCAATGCCCTGACCCCAAACGGGTACGAATCTCCACCCAAGACAGCTGCCCGTCAGATGTAGTAGCGGAGCCTCGGGTCAGGGTCGTTTATCGTCGGGTTCGAAACCAAGATCTCACCTACGGCATCTGAGATCCCGATGGTGACGGGGGCGGCATCTCCGTGCTTGCACTCGCTGTAGTTCAGCTTGGTCAGGCCCAGGATGTCCCGGGCAACCTGCTTCAGGTCAGCCGACCCGTGCTGGATGTCTATCCTCAAAGGCGCAGGCACCTCTGACCCGTCGTAGGTCCCCAGCCTCGGCTTGAACCCCGAGGCCCACATGTAGCAGGTGCTGTCGTTCACCCTCCAGAAGGTCCCCCCGATGATCGGGCGTTTCCCCTCCCGATACAGGCGGACGCCGCAGCGATTCCTGCATTTTCCCGGTTCGGAAATCCTGCTGGGTCCTTCTTGGTCAAGGATTCCAGCCATGGCCCGTTCCCGGCCCCGGGACTCGTACGACAGGCGGGCTCGTGGCCCGCGACTGCAACGGCTCGAGGGAGTTCGCCAAGACGCATATGAGCAGGGCGGGGCTCTCCTGGGAGGACCAGGAGGTCCTGCTGGGGCACAGGGTGGCCTACTACAAGTCGACCCTGGAGCACATGGAGGAGTACCTGAAGGCCGTGCCGTACCTTACGCTTTCGGAGGCGGAGGAGGCGAAGAGGGAGCTGACGAAGGAGAAGGAGGAGAACGAGAAGAAGTGGAAGGACTATCGGCTGGAGAACTTGGAGCTGAAGGAAGTCGTGAGAGAGCTGAAGGAAGACAAGGACGCTATGAAGGCCGAGTACGACGCACGTCTCGGTCGGCTGGAGGAGCAGATGAGGATGGCCCTTCTAGCCACTCCCGAAGCGACGCCAGCTCCTCGACCCAAGCCTCGAGCTGGGGCCTAGGGACCCTGACGAACTCGTCTGTGCTCGATTTCATGGGGAGTCACGGCGATGAGTCCAGCTGGCGATTTAACGAAAAGTCGCGGCCGATACCACGTTAAGGTCAGAGAACGGCCTTCCAGGCTTGATACCAGCGGAGATAATGCTGCCAAGAAAAAAGAAGCGCCGAACACGCGGAGTCGAGATTAAGGAGCCCGGCGGAAGGGAGTCTTCTGGCGCCGAAGTAATGTCTGGTTCCTAGAAATCGAGCAGGGTCGTTGCTTCAGCATCGAACCTGGGCGTCTCTACGACGGTCTTCCTGAGCTCCTGTACGAGTCGACTGATCATCCTTTGCTGAACTAGGAGCAGGGACATGAAGAAGGGGCCAGTCGCGAATGTCTTCCCGGATTTCTCCACTGCCTCTCCGAAATCGTCCATGACCTCCTTGATCATGCCGTTCCAGAGCTCCAGGTCGTCCTTCCTAAGAGCCCAGGGGAACCCTTTCCATGTCTCGATCTCTTCATCTAGCAGGTTTTGCTCGCTCATCAGAAGTCACTTCGCTCCGGTTTTCTGACCTTATGTCGAGGCCGAGGAGCCACTTCGAGTAGGCGTGGACGCACTCGCTGAGGACATCAGGGTCCATGGGCAGTTGCAACCAGGGAGGGCGGTCGAGAGGCCCGACGGCACGGGCTACTACGTCTACATGGGGATAGGGAGACTTCTCGCGGTCAAGCAACTCTTCGAAAACGACGGCGAACCCAGGAGCTACTACGCCCTGCTGGACGAGGGGCTCCCGTTCGTCGAGCTCTTCTCGCGCTCGATGTCGGAGAACCTGAAGCGGAGGAACCTCTCCGTGCTGGAAGAGGTGAGGTCGTTCTACCTCGCTTCGCAGAAGGCCGACGAGGACGAGATCGTCGCGGCGTCAGCCAAGATAGGGGAGGAACCGTCAATGGTGAGGAAGAGGATAGTGCTGGCAAGGATCCTCGGGGACAAGCTGGGGAGGCTGTACGAGGTCGAGAGAGGGGGCGGGCCGGTTTCTCATTCCAGCTGGGGCACCTGGATGTCCTGTCGAAGATAGGCGACGAGAAGGAGCTCTATGAGTTCGAGGCCGGTGCTGCCAACGCGTGGTTCAACGTGAAGGAGTTCCAAAACTCCCTGAAGAACAAGTCGATTGACGAGATGGTCTCAGGCCTCCCGGAGTGGTTCGGGGAGCTGTTCCCGGAGTACGCGAGGAAAGAGGAGAAGCCGAGCCTTCCGACGGACGTGAACGTGGCGCAGCACGTGGTCATGGCCCCGATTGACCCCAGGGAGAAGGGCAAACCCGACTTGCCAACGCCTTCCTCGCAAGGAGCAAAGGAGGATGCCTTTCCTACTACGACCAAGCAAGCTGATGCCATTTCCACAACAAAGACCGAACCAATTGCTGCTTCCCAGCCCCCTGCCGGAGTGCCCTACATGGAGAGCCTGCGCTTCGCCGCATGCCCCTACTGCGAGGCCATGACCCCTTTCGAGCTGAAGGAGGACTCGGAGCTGACCCTCATCAGGTTCAGGGGAGCAGCCGTGCCGGAGAAGGAGGCGGTCGCGCCCGAGGGGTCGTACCGGGCGGAGCGCAAGTGCTTCAATCCGGAGTGCGGGGAGGAGTTCTGGCTCTGGGCCGCGTGGGTCGGTGAGGAGCTGAGGGTCGAGACGAGGAAGAAGGACGACAAAGAGGGGTGGTTCAGGGTTCCCATCGGCAAGCCCGTCGTCGGGTCGGTGAGTTGGGACAAGGACCTGAACTCCTGGGTGGTGAAGGCGGTTGGGAGCGGAAGGTCGTACGCCCATGGCGAGGATGGGAAGTTCTCTGGCACCTAGAATGGAAATTTTCGAAGTTGCCAAATTGGGTGCCGCGGCCAAGACCTGCCCTAAATGCGGAATGCGGGCGGACGGGCCCTACAGGAAAGGCGAGAAGCGCGGTTTCTACTACGAGCATCATGTGGTAGAAAAAGGGGTCAGACGGACGACTTGGCACTACGTCTCGGCGCTTGATTCTCCTTCCGAGAGGCGTGAGAAGCTCGTCAATCTTGTGAAGCGGCAAGGATGGATGGGGATGCGGTACTTCGCCGGGCTCCTAGGCGTCTCCGAGCACACCATCAGGCGGGACCTGGACGCGCTGCGAAGGGAAGGGAGGATAATCCACCAGCCCTATGGGGATACATAGCCGACCCCTCTGGGACCCTCCTGAAGGAGAAGCCCTGGATAGCGTAGACCTAGCTGCTCGCGGCCTGGTAGACCTGGCAAAATCAGATTAGACTCGGCTTTATTTGCAATTGTGGACTCTTGCCCAGCGCCCGAAATTGCCCAGCAAGAATACGAACAGTCTCCTCATGATTGGTCTGGTGGGGGTGGTCTTAATCGCGGTGATATCTTACTACCGGCCTAACGAGAACGCCTTCTACGTAAGTCCTGATGTGTTCGGGGCACTCTTTATCGCACTTGCGATTGCGATGTTGGAACACACCAGAGAGGCTGAAAAAGCGATCAAAAAGAATGTGTTCGAGGTAATGGCAGAAGGCGACAAATGGTATTACGCTGGACTCGGAGGGTTCCTTTCAAACATGCTAGGAGTTATACTTGCAGGTTTTCACATTGAAGGCCTCCTGATGCTCGCTGTACTGTTCGTTGCCATTGTCACTACGTTCGCCATGTTCATCCTGACCGGCAGCCTAGTATTAGTGTTCGAATTGCCAAAGCAACGCCAACCGAGTAGTGGGTAAAGGGGCTAACATAGCCAAGTCAGTCGCAGTTGTCGCACTTGATCGACTGATGCACGTCTTTCTTCTGCCTCAGGAAGTGCGAGATCCCCAGCCCGTCATGGATGACGTAGTAATCATACTCGTCGTCCTCTCCTGCATAGGGGGGTAGCCGTCGTGATTGCTCAAGCTCGATCTCCACCTCGTGCATCAACTCCCGAAGCTCACCCGCGAGCCTCCTGATAGTGTTCTCGCTGACCCCGGTAATCTCCGCCAGTTCCCCTGCCGTGACCCTCCACTTCATGAAAGGCGCAACTTTGGCTATTGGGATCTAAGGCAGGGGCGGAAGTTCGGGGGATGGCAGGGCAGGGAGGGTCCCGAAAGTGCTGTGAGAATCAAGGTTCCGCCATGCTGCAGCGGGCTTTAATCGTCCTCGGGCGTCTCCAGGCATGTCCCTCGGGCCGACCTCCAAGTGCTTCTTCTGCGGCGCTTCCTACTACACTGAGAAGCTGGCTTCGCACGAGTTCATCTGCTCGATGAGGCCCAGGAGGCTGAAGTTAGACGAGCGGTGGAGATAGCGGTCGAGTCTCATCCTGCGGCGTCGAAGGACCCCGCCCTGCTCGTGAGGCTGGTGTGGCAGCTCAGGGACGCATACCGGACCGAGCAGCCGTTCGCTCGCCTGACGGACCCGCGGCTGATCCTCAGGGCGTCTCTCCACCCCGGAAGGAAGCAGCGCTGACGCGTCCACCCCGTTATTATCACGCGCCCACCACTTCCTCATGCGACCTGTGCCGACCGAACCGCCCGGAGAGATCCGCAGCATCGCGGGGGCGCTCGGAGTGGACAACCCGGGGCTCGAGTGGGCCGCTGTCCAGCTCTACTTCAAGGCGAAAGAGCACCCAGGACGCCCATTTGATGTGCTCAGGGCCGCGGCTGTCTACGCCTCATGCCGACTGCTAAGGGTCCCGAAGACGCTCAAGGACGTGTCGGCTGCGACGGGGGTCAGGGCCTGCGACATCGCCAGAGAATACAGGAGGATGCTCCTCGACGAGGACCTCAGGGTCCGCCCACCAGACCCCATCGCCTTCGTCCCCGACATAGCACGCAAAGCGGATTTGGAGCCGACGGTCGAGCGCCGCGCCGTCGAGATCCTTTCGAAGCTGAAAGAAGCCAGGGCATTCGCCGGCAGAGCTCCAACAGTCTTCGCGGCGGCCTCGCTACGTGGCATACTCGGAGCTGCACCCCATACGAGAGGAGGGCCAGCAGACCCAGAAGGGCATAGGAGATGCCGCGGGCGTGACGGAGGTGTCGGTCAGGAACCTGTCTCGTGCGATCCGTTCTAGCTTGGCTTGGGCTGCCGAACGCGTTAATACTTCATGAGAAGTTCGGGCGGCGCGAATGTCCGAGGAAGACGAAGAGCTGGAAGACGACGAGCCAGAAAAGAAAGGCTGGGTGGACGAAGAGCCAGAAGAAGACCGAGAGGGCAAAGGGAACGTTCCGACGCTGACTCTTACGAAGACGGCAACCGTGGCATCCGGTGCCTTGAGCGAACCTGTATAAACTCCAGGAACCTGAGGTCGGCCGATGAAAAGACCCGCGTTCGCTAAGACTGCCGCTCCCATCATCATATCTCTCTTCCTTCTGACACCTGCCTTGCTTGTCTCCGCTCCTGCATATGCCACGAACTCTTCGCCCAAGCTTGTCGTCAACGTGACCGCCAAAGTGACCGGCGACGCAGACAGCGGAGGTTGCAGCTACTGGGCTGTGGACCATTACAACAAGCAAATCCAGATTTGGCAGCTATCAGACGGGAACTTCCTCGTCAAGGAGTCGTACAAAGGCTTCTGGCAGACCACAACGGGCGCTGTGAGTCCGGGGGCTGACTGCACCAAAGACCTGCCTGTCGAAGGAATGACTGCGTCGGGAACTTTCAGCGGAACCCTGTCGTTTGTTGCGACGGGCACCTTCTCCCCCACCGAGCAGACGAACGGATTCATAGGGTCGTTCGACTTCGGGACCACCGCTTCTGACCTGCTGGGGACCTATTCAACTCAGACGGTTAATCCTACATACACGGACATGCTGACATTCTACTTCCCCTCTGGCTTCAGCTACGTACCAAACACGCCGTCGCCTTTCACCTTCACCTATCACTACCAAGGCCAGACCTGGGTTGACGCTTCCTCTGGGCTCACTGGGAACATAGTCACCTAGCACTGATTGGAGGGCGCTTGGGCCCTCCTTTCCTTTTTTGACGCAATCCCACTTCTGAGCACGTCTTTCGTGACAGTTTAGCGACTTGATGGCCGCTCCTTTTAGGACTGTTCCGCGTATCCTCGTGTTGAACAGATTCTTCGTGCTTCTGGTGCTGCTTGTTATCGCTATCCCAACTTTTGCGGTGGCTCTTTCCCGTTCCGGTGGGGTGGACCCCTGCGACTTCCAAGGCGACTGCGTCTCGAGCTCGATCGTCTACTTCCGTTCCAATCCTGACCACACGCTGTATTTAGGAGACGCCTTCAGCGTCCCCGTTTCTATAACAGCAGGTTCCAACACATCGAGCTACTCTGTATCGTGGTCTTATGACCAGTCGATTTTCGAGAAGTCCGGGGACACCTTCACCGTCGTAGGAAACGAGACGGGAGTCTTCACGATTTCGGCCGCCGTAGCTTTCTCGGAAGCTGGGAATGCCACGGAATCCAACTCAACGCTGACGACCAGCCAGAGCGTCACCGTAATCCCTCTTGAGATGACTCTCAAGACAAGGGTGGTCAACATGACAGATCCGGACGGGAATGTCTTTCGCAACTCTGACGGGACGTTCTATCGCAATGACTCGTTCTGCGAATCTTGGAGCGCCACCTTCCAGTTTGCTGGCCAGAGGACAGACATCAAGATCAACGTCACTTCCGTCGCGCCTTCGCTCCGGGTCCTCAACTACTCTGCAGACCCCCTCGGCCGTACAGGCAGGTTCTGCTATGTAGTGGAAACGGATGCCCCCTACGAACCATACAACACGACTCTGGTGGCGCGGGCGCTCAACTCGGAGGGGGTCTCCCTCGGGCGGAAGAGCAGCTCGCAGCCCTTCGCCGTCGTCCACTACGACCCGCAGTTCACGGCTTACGCCTATATGGAGTACGGGAACAGCACCGCCCCGACCAGCCTCGAGAGGCCCTGAGTCCTATCCGTGAGGCACGACGGGAACGACCCCGGCTACTCCTACGCGGGGGACAACAACACCCGCCCGTTCAACGGGAGCCTCACCTTCCAGGAGAGGGCCTACTTCGACAACTTCACCTTCACCTCGCTGAGCTACCAGCCGTCCAACGTCACCGGGGCGTTCATGTACCACGTGGTCAACAGCACGGGGTCGCTCAGATACCGGTGGCTCAACGGGAACAGCTCTGCCCTGCTCGAAGGGAACAGGAGGATCGAGAAGTACGTCTTCGATGTCGGTCCTCTTCGCCCGCCTCCAGGGCACGCGCATCAGCGTCGACGCGGTGTGGAGCTGGTTGAGGTACTTCGCCTGCCTTCCGAGCGAGACGTCCTGGGCCTTGATGTGCTTGTGGAACGCCAGGATCAGCTTTCTGTCGGCCTCACGCAGGCGGGGGTCCGTGCCGAGCCTCGCGAGCGCGTTCTTCACTTCGTACTCGTAGTCGTGTATGTCGTCGCCTTGCATGCGGTAGGTGCCCATTCGAGCACTTAACAGCGGCCAGCCCTGCAGGCGGGGATTTGCCATCGCGGCGGGGTATTCTCGCCCGGGGCAGCCTACGATATGGTCGTGTGCCTCTTTCCTTACCGAATCTGATAACACCCATCGGGGCATAAAAACGCAAGAGTATTGCTGGTCGAACTCCGCGGGTCGGACACCCCAGTCCGTTTGATGCGGGTCGGACTTGAGATGGCACGTGCCAGTCAAACCTTGGCACAATGATGCTCCTTTCGAAGGCCTGATCCTTCGGCGAGAGTTATTCCAGGCCGATGCGCAACAGACCCTAAGCGCGGCTGGTTCGGGCGACGCGAGTCTGGGGAGGACTGGGCTTCGTTTGCTCATCATAGACCAACGCCAAAGCACTCTCGAGGGAAGCGCAACCAGGCCCT
>JAJYYP010000012.1 GCA_021800855.1 archaeon
CGCCGTGACGGCGCAGGCTATGACCGCGGTGCTCGTCATCCCTGGCTCAGGGCAGCCCTATCAGAGCTTATAGCGGCCCGCTTTCCGCACCGGCGAGGTTGAGCTTCTCCTTCGAGGTCAGGGAATCTGACCTCCTTGGCAGGATCGGCACCCTGAAGGTCGCGGGGAAGACGCTGGAGACGCCCTACATGTTCCCTGTCGTCCACCCCGTCAGCCAGATCGTCCCGACCGCGGAACTGAGGGGGATGGGCTTCGGGGGGCTCATGACCAACTCATACATCGCCTACACCCGCAGGAGGGAGGAGGCGCTGGCCAGAGGGATACACAGAGTCATCGACTTCGACGGCGTGGTGATGACAGACTCCGGGGGGTACCAGGTCCTCGTCTACGGGGACCTGGAGATAGGCTACCGCGAGGTGGCGTCGTTCCAGGCGGAGATAGGCTCTGACTTGGCGGTGACGCTGGACAGGCCGACCGGCTACCCCCAGACGAAGAGGAAGGCCAGGGAGACGGTGGAGTACAGCCTCAAGAACGCGGTCGCAACGATGGAGGAGTTCGGGGGCAGGAAGACCACGTGGGTCGGGCCCGTCCAAGGAGGTGTCTACGCCGACCTCGTCAGGAAGTCGGCGAGGTCCCTGGTCGAGAGCCGTTTCGACTTCCTCGCCCTCGGGAGCCCCGTCCAGGTGATGGAGAACTACATGTTCTCCGACCTCGTCAGGATGATCCTTTCCGCCCGGCTGGCGATGCCTTACTCCGTCCCCCTCCACCTCTTCGGGGCGGGGCACCCCCTCACCATGCCCATGGCCGTGGCGCTGGGGTGCGACACCTTCGACTCGGCGAGCTATGTGTTATTCGCGAGGACCGGGCGCTACATGACGATGGGGGGAGTGATGAAGCTGCAGTCGATGAAGTACCTTCCCTGCAGCTGCCCGGTCTGCTCCAAGACGAGCGTGGAGGGGCTCCTCGAGCTGGACCATAGCGAGAGGACGAAGGGGCTCGCGGTCCACAACCTGTACGTCCTCAGGGGGGAGCTCGAGTCGTGCAAGGAAGCGATAGCCGAGGGGAGGCTCTGGGACCTCGTGGAGGAGCGCGCCGCGGCCCACCCCAGGCTGCGGGAGGCGTTCACCGAACTGTCGAAGCGCTCGAAGGAGCTCTCAGCGGGGACCCCCGCGCTGAAAGAGAGGGGTCTGTTCGTGAGGAGCCAGGAGGACCTGGCGCGGCCGGAAGTCGTCGCGACCGCGTCGAGGCTGGCAGGGGCGCACCATAGGTCGTCGGAGAGGGCCATCATTCTGACGGGCGGGAAGCCCGGACGCCCGACCGGCGGGCGGAGAGGGTTCGATGCGTACAGGGTGCACCCGGTCTTGGGGCCGTACCCAGCGGAGCTGGAGTTCGTCTATCCTTTCAGCCAGACCGAGGCGGACGCGTCTACGGTGCAGGTAGACCTCGAGGGAGCGAAGAGGAGGCTGAAGGCACTGGGCTACACCAGGGTGGTCGCCGAAGGGGGCGCCGGTCGGAGGTCTAGGCGCGTCACGAGTAGACGGAGCCGGCGGGGCGCTTCTCCTTCTCCTCGATCATCTTCAGCTCGCTCTCGATGACCTCGGCCCCCTTGATCAGCGGGGCGGTGTTGGCGTCGAAACGGTACCTCTTGGCGAGGAACTCCACGGCGACGGCCGCGGCCCTGGGGTCGACCCTCTCGGTGTTCGAGTAGGCGAGGACGGCGTAGGCGGGGAAGGAGTTCATCTCGAAGGCGTTGAGGAGCGAAGCCACGGGCCCGACGATCATCCTGTCCTCCTCAAAAATCGGCTCCCCCGGGAGGCCGCCGAGGGCGGACATCGCCCCTGTCATCGCGACCCTGTACGCGCCCCCGTCTGTCCGCAGGGACTCGTCGAGGCCCCCCACAAGGGCCACCTCCTTCGCCCCCGAGGACATTATCCACTCGGCGAGCTGGTGGTAGAACTCGTTCTCCCTCTCCCTCACCGGGGAGACCTCCGCCTTCAGCAGGGACAACTCCCCTGCCGAGTACACCTCGTATGGGGTCGCTATCCTCCCCTCTATCTGCGACGCCACTGCGGGGGCGTGCTCGTAATCTATGAAGCACCTCCGCTGGGCCTTCAGCTCGTTGATGAGGAACTTCACCGTCCAGTAGCCAGTCGCCCCTATCCCGTGGAACCCCGCTATCAGCGAAGTGCCGTCTATCCTGCTCCCCTGTGGTACGATCTTCAAATCAGTCAGCCGGCCAGACCGCGAGCGGTCTTAAACCTGCGGGGCAGGGGCGGTCGCTGGCTGGGCCCTCCCTCCCTTCCTGGTGTAGGAAAAGACAGCCACCAGCAGCGCGACGACTGCCACCGCCGCCGCGGCGTAGGCCAGGTAGTCCGCAGAAGCGGGGGCCGCCGTCGACCCGTAGAAGGAGTCGGAGGAGGTGAGGGGGGTGGAAGAGAGCGAGACAGACCCGACGTCAGTCCCTTGGAGGAGCGAGAGCTTGGACCCGCTGGCGGTCACCTTGTCCACCTGTGACCCGACCAGGGTCACGGTGGCGTCGTGGATCGTCAGGTCCCCGATGGAGACACCTGCCAGTGTGATGTTGATGCCAGTCACGGTGAGGGTGCCGGCGCGGATTCCCGACAGCGTGTACCCCCCTTTGCTCGCGGCGACCAGGGGGGCGCTGGATATGTTGGAGGGGCTGAGCGTGTCGTTGGTGTAGTAGATGTAAGGGAGGACTTCCAGGTAAGACTCGACGGGGACGACGCTTGTGGCAGACGCAGACTGGCCGGTGACGAAGACGGTCCACGGCCCGGCCGCTATCGCCGGGATGTTCCCGATGAAGGGGCTGAACGGGGTCAAGGGGGAGGGGACCTGGACCTCGCCCACCCACGCCCCCATTGTGGAGTTGTACTGCATCGGGGTCCCGGTGTCCCCGAGGGCGTCGGTCGCGTATGACTCGAACGTGTACCCTGACGGGATGGCGGTCGCGAAGAAGACGCCCGAGTCAACCTGGCCACCTGTGGAGTTGGTGACCCGGGCCACGATGTTGACCGTCTGGCCTTCGTAGACCGCGGCGGGTGCAGAGACGTTGTAAGTGAGGGTCGGACCTGATACGTAGAACCCTGTTGTGTAGTTGCCTAGCTGCACCGTGGCTGTGCTGTTCGCCTGATACGACGAGATGAACTGGAGCTTGTAGAATCCGGGTGTGAAGCTGGAGGGGACGGTGTAGTTCGCTTGGTTGTACCCGAAGAAGTCGAAGACGCCGAACTGGGCGGTGTTGGGGGACGGCTCCAGGGTCACCGAGGCCATCAGCGCCCCGGCCAGGCTGTATACCTTCGCGGTCACGTTGGAGGTGTACTGTCCGCCCCCCGCTGCGGTCTCGGTCTTGGCCAGCAGGACCACCTGCTGGCCGGGGGCGGCGGATGGGACAGCCGTGTCGAGGGGGGTGAGCATCACCCCAGTAACTTCCTCGCCGACGTAGACGTATGAGTACACGCTCCCGACCCCGGGGCTCTCGACGACAAGGGTGTAGGACCCCTGGGGCTGGGTCGCACCAATGGTTACCGTCCCAGAGTAGAACCCTCCGCCGGTCGAGTTCAGCGCGACGTCCTGGACGACGGACCCCTCGTAGAGGAGGTGCGCCTTCAGCGTCAGCCCGTCGACCGCGCTCCCGTTGGGGGTCTCGGCTATCGCAGAGACCGTGAACGGGACGCCTGGGGTCACAGCGTTGGCGAACGGGTAGGGGACGGGGGTGACTATCCCCAGGCTGTCACCGACGGAGACGTCGGCGATGCCGTACCCAGAAGCTGACCCTGCGCTCCCATAGACCTGGACGGTCCATGAGCCTGGAGGGTCGGAGGGGCCCACGGTGTAGGAGCCGGTCCAGGTGATGCCGTTGAAGGAGAGTGGGACGGACGCGACCAACCCGCTGGTGGCCATGATGTCGGCGTTGAACTCACCCGAGGTCACCTGTGTCCCCCCAGGACCGGTGGCCTGTGCAGAGATGGTGAATGTCTCCCCGTACTTGTACTGGGCGGGCGCCGACGGGGAGGAGCTCCTGGTTGTGCTGACAGTAATCTGCAGCCCCTGGGCCTGGCCCTTGATGTCTGCGGCGAGGATTGGGAGGTTGGGCGACCCGAGCCCTGTCACCAGGTTGTAGCCGGGGCCGGCCTGGTACACCCCGTTGAAGCCGAACGTGACCTGGTTGAAGGCCGCGGAGTACTCCGCCTTGTCGGCGTATATCGAATAGAGGTACGGGTTGAGCAGGCCGAGGCTCCGCCCGACGTACTGGTTCATGTCAGCGGTCATCCCAGCCCACAGAGGCGAGGCGAGGCTGGTCCCCCCTATGGCGTAGTCGGCCCCCTCGAGGACTATGACCAGCCCTGTGTAGGGGTTGGCCACCGCGGCCACGTCTGGCGACGCCCTTGCAGCCGACGAGACCGCCCCCGACTGGTAGTACGGCCGGGCGAAGAAGTCGCTGTACCCTCCTCCTGAGCTGACACCCTGGGCGCCGACGTACTGCGGTGAGACGCTCCATGCCGCTTCGCCCTGGTAGGTGGCTGTGGCGTTGGGGGACAGGGTCGAGCCAGAGCTGGTGGCGAGGTAGAGGGTCGTCCCTCCCACCCCAGTGACGAAGGGCGAGGTGGCCGGGAAGTCTGCGGTCACAGTGGTCGTCCCGTCGAAGGCCCCGTTGTCCCCGGACGATGCGAAGAAGCTCATCCCCTCTGCGGCTCCCTTCTGGAAGTAGTAGTCGAGGTAGGCGTAGTTGAGGCTCCCGGCCACAGAGAACCCTGATTCGCCGAATGAGTTCTCGCCGAGCCCCCAGCTCATGGTCACGACGTCCCCGAGGTGCTGGTCTACCGCGACCTTGACCGCGTCAAAGAGGGCGTTGCTGGCGTTCGAGGCGACCAGAAGGTTGATGTGCGCGTAGGGGGCGGCGAGGTGGGCGGCCTCGACGTCGAGGGCCACCTCAGCGTTCCAGCCGAAGGTGATTCCGTTGGCCGGCTGGTAGGGGCCGACGGGGATGACGGTCAGGTTCACCGCCGGGAGGCCGAACTGCGTGTCGAACGAAGCCACGTCCTGGTAGATGGTGGGGTCGCCGTAGGCGTCGATGATTGCTATCGTCTCCCCCTTGCCGCCGTACCCCTGCGAGATCAGCCCGGTCACGTTATAGGCCGATTGTATCTCCTTGGGGGTGTAGTAGGTGGCCGCGAACTGCATCCCCTGGGCGAGGGGGACCGAGTTGGGGAGGTGGGACTGGACCACCTGCGTCCCCGCCAGCTTCCCGAGTATCTCGTAGGTGGGGCTGAAGACTGGGACCCCCGTCGGGGACGGGGACGACGGGGCCGCGCTCGGCCCCAGGGCGGGCGGGGCTGTCGCGAATGCGGGGAACGGCTCAAGCAACATCAAGAGCAGCAGTGCCAGAGCGGCCGCAGTGAGGAGGCTGCGACCGCCGGAAGAATTCAATGAGAAGGAGCGCCAGGGCCCGAAATATAAGGAAATCTTGGGGGGCGGACGGAAACAGACGCCTCGCGCCCAAGAGAGTCTTGGAGATCGACGAGGAGCCCACGCAGACTCTGTCAGCTCGAGATTTCGATATCGCATTTCGTAATCTATGTTCTAGTCCCAGGAGAGGAACCAGTGGCCGAGGAGAGCTGGTCCATCCAAATACTCTGAGGCCAAGCATGCAAGCCCTCGTGCAGATGTTGACGCCTGCCTCGAACCGCGAACCTAGGTACTGGGGGCTCCTGCTCAGGCTGAGCCCAGCTGATACGACGTGCGAAGGGCATCAAGGAGAGCGGCAAATTCACGACGATTGGATGGAGACGATGAAGCCTGAGGCAGGAAGGAGGCGAGGCGCAAGTTGGGGCGGACGCACCCGCCATGAAGGGTGTTCGAATCAACCACAGCGTAATCAAGCCGCATGGGGGGCTGGACTGGAGGACGGCCTCGGAGGCGGCTGGAACCAAGGTCGAGGACCGGAACAAGTGGCTCACAATCATCCAAAATGAAGGCCAAGCAGGAGCCGAAAGGTGACTGACAAAACTCAGAGGGTCAGAAGCTGAGTTGACAGAACGTTGCGGGGAAAGCCTTAACTACATATCGGCGTCAGGTTTTTTCAAGAGTTTACGATTAGTTGGAAGTTAAGGTTCTGGGAGCTGCCAGGCAGGTCGGCCGCTCCGCGTTCCTCGTGTCGCACAACAACAGCAAGATCCTGCTCGACTATGGGGCCCTGACCACGAAGGTCCCCGGGTTCCCCATGCACGTCCCCCCGAAGGACATCAACGCGATCATCCTCTCTCATGCCCACCTGGACCACTCTGGCGCCGCCCCTCTGAACTTCCTCAGCGGTAGCATGAAGCTCCACGCTACGCCGATCACCTCGGAGCTCGCCAACCTCCTCATCCAGGACTTCATCAAGATATCAGGGCAGTACCTCCCGTTCGAGTTCCTCGACCTCATGGCTATGAACTCAAACACGGTGCACCACGGCTACTTGGAGCCGTTCCAGGTGGGGGACTTCACCATCCAGTTGTACGACGCCGGGCATATACCCGGGTCCGCCATCATCTCGGTGGAGGCGGGGAACAAGCGCCTCATATACACCGGGGACATAAACGGGGACGAGACCAACCTCATGCCTGGGTCCTGGAAGAACCTTGGGGAGGCCGACATGGTGATCACGGAGAGCACCTATGCCCAGGCCGACCACCCGGGGAGGCTGAAGGCAGAGAACGAGCTGGTCGAGTTCGCAAGGACGGTAGTCGAGAGGGGAGGCGTCCTGCTCATCCCTGCGTTCTCGGTAGGGCGCGCTCAGGAGGTAGCCATGACGCTTGTGAAGAACAGCTTCAAGCACCCCGTAGCCATGGACGGGATGGCCCTGAAGGTCAACGGGATACTGCTAAGGTACCAGGAGTTCCTCCGAGACCCTGCGGCGCTCCGGAAGATGCTCGAGAACATAGAAGAAGTCACCAGTTGGACCCAGAGGAGGCGCCTGGTGAAGAGGCCAGGGGTGATCATATCCCCTGCAGGGATGCTGGTGGGGGGGTCGTCCATATTCTACAACGAGCACCTATCGATGGACGAGAAGAACGGGATAGGGATAGTGAGCTTCCAGGTCCCTGGGACGCCGGGGAGGACCCTGTTAGACAAAGGGCTGACCATCTACAGGGGGAAGCCGACAAAGGTGAAGGCAGAGGTGAAGCGCTTCGACTTCTCATCCCATTCCGGGAGGTCAACCCTCCTCAGCGACCTCAAGGGCATCCAGGGGGACCCGAGGTTCCTCACCGTCCACGGCGAAGAGGAGTCGTGCCTGGCCCTCGCCAGGGAGCTCCACGAAGGCTTCGGGGCGGAGGCGACCGCGGCCATGCCCGGACAGGAATTCACCGTCTAGGCGGCATATAGAGGTCGTCTCCTGAGATGAGCGACCAAGCTCCCCCCGACGCGAAGAGGATAACCCCTGCGAACCTGGTCATAGCGACCGCCGTCGTCGTGGCGATCCAGGTCACGGCCCTGCTGATAACGAGCCAGAACATACCTGTGTACTCCTTTGTGGTTGCCACCACGGGGCCCAGCTACGCGCCTGCTGGGACGTCCCTCGCTGGGTCCGCGCTGAACGCGGCCCTCCTCGTCGGCTTCGCGTTCGTGCTCACCCTCGCCCTCGTGTGGCTGCTTAGGAGGAAGATGGTCCTCCCGTTCAAGGTGCTCATCTTCGGGTCGGTCGCCTTCTCGGCATTCATACTCACCCTGGTGACCGCAGGGCAGTTCGCGTACAACTACCTCCCAGCCGACATGGCTCTCCCCGTCGCATACGGCGTCCCGGCGGCGGTGGTGGCCGCCATCGCCTACGTCATATTCGTGAGGAACGTCAGCTGGGTGGCGACTGTCACCCTGGCCTTCGTCGGGGCCGAGGTTGGGAGCTTCTTCGCTATCACACTCCCCACCTGGACCGCGCTGGCGCTCCCCGTGGCTTTCGCGGTCTACGACATCTACGCCGTGTTCAGGGGGCCTCTGAAGGCGCTCGTGGGGACGAACCAGGGGATAGCCCTTGTCGGGATGTCCATCAGGGCTGGGGAGTTCACCCTGGGTCTGGGGGACGTTGTCTTCTACACCCTCCTCCCGTCGCTGGCGCTGTTCATGTTCTACAACTCGTCCGGGGCGCTCCCGGCCGTCCTCACTACGGCCGCCATCGACGTCGGGATGGTGGTCACGCTCTTCCTGCTGTCGAGGAGGAGGCTCCTCCCCGGGCTCCCCATACCCATGCTGCTCGGGGTCCTGGTGGTGCTCAGGTATCTTGTCTAGAATTCTACGACGGGCTTCTTGACCCCTTTGACGAGTGCGTCTGCCTCCTCGGAGGTGGTCCGCAGTGTGTAGAGCGCGTCCCTGGTCCTGAGCTTGACCTTCGCTTGGTCGCCTTGGCGGGACACCCGCACCTCTGTCGCGCCGTCGAGCAGCTTCTCGAACTGGTCCTTGCTTGTGATCTCCTTGGGCACAGGGACCCCTCCGCGCAGGGCGCTTATGAACCCTGAGGGGAGAAGGTGGAATCGAAGTCTCTAAATAATACGAACATGCATAAAGATACGATGAAGAAAACTCTGCTATTCACTACAATCGCATTCTCGTTCATCTTGGCCGCGAGCCCCCTCGCATTGGTGTTGCCAGCGGCCGCGAGCAGTGGCGACTTCAACTACGTCCCGTTCAACATATACCAGCAGGTCAGCTCCCAGGCGGTCATGTCGCCGTCTTTCAACCCCCTGACAGCGTGCGGGCCGCTTGTCTGTTACGCCCCGTCGTTCCTTCATAGCGCATACGAGTTCCCCACGAGCATCAACGGAAAGGCTCCAGGGACAGGGGAGACGATTGTGATCGTCGACGCCTACGGCAGCCCGACCATCGCCACCGACCTGGGTGTCTTCGACTCCGTGTTCGGGATCCCTGCGCCCCCCTCCTTCACCATCATCTGCCCGCCGGGCGGATGTCCCACGCCCAGCTACACCACGGCCAACGCGAACTCCACCTACGGAGGTAACCCCCACGGCGCCTTCGGCTGGTCGATAGAGACCAGCCTAGACGTCGAGTACTCCCATGCGATGGCGCCAGGAGCGGCCATCGTCCTCGACGTCGCCTCTTCCTCGAGCGGCAACGCCATCAACGTGGCGGAGGCCAGGGTGATCTCCAACCCAGCTTACGACGGCTCCATAATGTCCCAGAGCTTCGGCATCCCGGAGTACGCCATCCACAACAACAACGCGCAGATCCTCCAGGCTGAAGCCAACTACGCGAAGGCGACCTCCGAGGGTTGGACCATATTCGCGTCTGCGGGGGACAGCGGTGCGACCAACGGCCTCCTCTCCACCCCCAACGCCAACTTCCCCGCCTCTGACCCGTTGGTGACGTCGGTCGGCGGGACGATGGGCCTTCCGTACCCGACAGGCCTTGCCGCGACCGGGTGCCCGTCGAAAGGCACCTCCTGCACCCCGAGCTACGGAGGGGAGCAGGTCTGGAACGAGCCAGCCTTCGACGCTGCGGGCGGGGGCGCCCCGAGCCTCATATTCACCACGGCGCCGCCCTTCCAAGAGGGCCTCGGCCTAACGGCGAGGACCACCCCAGACGTCTCCTACAACGCCGCCGTGGACGGCGGTGTCCTCGTTGTCGACGACGCGGCCTGCCCGTCATGCGCCGGGACGTCCAACACGGTGATCTACTTGGTCGGCGGCACCAGCGCGGGCTCTCCCCAGTGGGCCGCGATCGCGGCCCTGGCGGACCAGACCGCAGGGCACCCCCTGGGCTCTCTCAACACTGCCATCTACAAGATTGGACACACCCCAACTGAATATGCGAGCGACTTCCACGACATAACCACAGGGAACAACACGCTATTCGGAACTAACTTCGGGTTCTCCGCGACCACAGGCTGGGACGCGGCCTCTGGCTGGGGGACCCCCATAGTCTCGAACCTGATATCGGACCTAGCCACATCGACTTAGCACGAGGAGGGCCTCGGCCCTCCGCCCCTGTTTTTCCTAGCGGGCAAGAAGAGAAGGCAGGCGAAGGAAGATAGGCATCCACGCCCGAGCACATCAAACGACGGAAGCCTGACACCGCGTTCTCTCCTCAGGACTGGCACTAAGGAGAAGGCGCCTCCCTCCTCGAGTCCGCAGGCAGAGAGAAGATTGCAGAGACCCCTCATGGTTCGAGGAGACGACGTCTGCGCGGTGTACCCTACTGGAGGAGGTGGGTTCTGCGGGGCCGCGAAGGCGCGGAGGGTGAAGACGATGGTGGTCGCTGCGAACGCCGCTGCAGCCGGCCCGAGGTACGCGCGCGTGCGAGTCGCACCCTGATTCGGGGTCGGCTAGATGACCCATCGGGATTGAGCGCCCCTCCGTCGGCCGGGATGCGAGGCGCGATCCCACGAGACGAGGGCTGACGAGGGGAAAGCTGGTTTTGACCAGAAGAGTAGTCAAACTTAATAACTTGTGGAGAAGGGCGAGGATTCAGCGGCACCGAAAGCAGCTAGGATGTGAAAAGACGAGTTTCGGACGAGGAGGCTACGGGCGGAGCAGCAGCGGCGGAAGCGGCGGCTTCAGGTCCTTCAAGCCAAAGCCTGTTGAGGTCGGGAAGGAGTACGACGTTACCATCTCCGAGATCAGCAGGCGCGGTGACGGCATCGCGAAGATTGACGGTTTCGTCATCTTCGTGTCCGGCGCCAAGCAGGGCTGGCAGGGCAAGATCAAGGTGACCCAGGTAGCCAACAGGTTCGCCACCGGCGCGGTCGTTGGCGGGTCTGAGGGCATGTCTGGCGCCGACGGTCAGGCCTCCACAAGTGAGAGCGAAGAGCAGGGAGCGTAGGGCCCCCAAGGCCCTTGTCCCGGACTGGCGGCTCGTCTTTCACGACGGCCGCACCGTTTTGATTTTTGATTTTTGTCGGGCCTGGCACCCGCGCGTGTCTTACCTCTCCCGCCCCGCGGTCTCGTCTGGCTGCTGTGGAGGCGAGCCCCTTGCTTCCGGATGTCTCAGACGGAAAGGCTTAATCGGCCCTGGACCCACTCGCGGCCAATGGTCCTTTACGCGAGGGACATAGTCGAGAAGGAGTTCCTGTCGCTCACAGCCGAGAGCACCATAGTAGAGGCGGCGAAGGCGATGAAGGTGCGGCGGCGCGGCTTCGTCCTGGTAGGCAGCCCTGCGGACCCGCAGGGGCTGGTGACCGAGTGGGACGTCCTGTCCAAGGTGGTCGCAGAGGGGCTCGACCCGCAGAAGGTCACCCTCGGCCAGGTGATGACGAAGGAGCTGCTGAGCATAGACGCGGGGGCGGGGTTGGCGCTGGTGTCGCAGATGATGACGGAGCACGGGGTGCGGCGGCTGCTCGTCAAGGAGGGGGACCAGGTGATAGGGTTCATCACGTCGAGGATAATGATGGCCCGCATGAACGAGTACGTCGACAAGGTCTCGACACAGATCAGCCGCCTCCAGGCCCCCTGGTTCTGAGGTGGGCCCTGACGGTCACGGTGTACGTCGACGGCCTCGCCGAGCCCAGGAACCCGGGGACTGGGACCTACGGTTACCTGATCTACGACGGGCCCAAGAAGCTGGCAGAGGGCTCTGGGCTGGCCGGATACGACGTCACCAGCAACTTCGCGGAGTACACCGCCCTCGCCGAGGCCCTCAAGAAGCTGAAAGAGCTCGGGAGGACAGACGACGTCCTCGTCAGGTCTGATTCGAAGCTCCTCGTCGGGCAGATGGGGGAAGGGTGGAAGGTCAAGGGGGGGATGTACCTGGCCAGGCTAAAGGAGGCCAGGGAGCTGATCAAGGAGTTCAGGACTCTAAGGTTCGAGTGGATACCGCGGGAGGAGAACCACGAAGCAGACCTGCTGACCAGGCTGGCTTACGAGCGGGTCCGCAGAGACCGCCGCTAAAAGGTCGCACGTTTATCAGCGCCCGCGCGAGGTTCGAGTGTGTTGCGGACGCGTCGGGCCCCGGGGGCCGCGGTGGTGCTGGCGGTCATCGCCCTACTGCTCGCCTCCGCCCCCGGCCACTCCGTCGCGGCTGCAGGGGGCCCGAAAGCCTCCCCTCGCCCCCCGCTTGTCCCCGCGGCCGAGGCCCCCGGCGGCCCCATCCCTGCAGGGCCTTCAGGAGCGTCGGCGTCCCCCCCTGCCCCTGAGCTCCCCGCCCAGCCCTCCCCGGCCACACTATACGACGAGCAGATGGGGCTCACATTCACCCATGGGTTCGTGTCCATGCTCTACAACGTGACCGCCGTCCCCCAGAGCGACCCGGCGTCGGGGACAGGCCCCGCCTACCTCTTGAACGGGCTGACCACGTCAGGGTACTGGTACCAGGTCGGGGTGTCGTGGGACTGGAGCCCTGGAGAGGGGTTCGCCATGAACTACGAGGTGTTCGGGCCCTCGGGGGACTCCATCTTCCCCACCAGCGGAGGGAGCGGGCTCCTGCAGTTCAACGGGGCGGTCACCCCGGGGGACTCCATCGCG
The DNA here is from genome assembly GCA_021800855.1 of archaeon. Classification (GTDB taxonomy): domain Archaea; phylum Thermoproteota; class Nitrososphaeria; order Nitrososphaerales; family Gagatemarchaeaceae; genus UBA183. The sequence goes on from JAJYYP010000012.1 coordinate 12,468, forward strand.
CTCAACCTATACTTCAAGTCCGGCGAGGTGGTGATGCTCGCGGAGGACAGGAACACGAGCGCCTACGCCGTCGAGACATACAGCGCGGAAGGGGCGACAAGCTTCGTGGGGAGCCCCTCGAGCACGGCGAACGCCGAAGGGTTCTTCACCGGGCTTATGACCGAGTGGTACCACGGGGCCGCGTACTTCGGGGACCAGGACGCTACGGAGTACTCCTCGGCCCTGGCTCAGACGTCCGCGTGGATGTGGATAGACGAGTTCTCGTGCAGCGCTTCAAGCTGCACCACGAGGACTTCGCTCTTCTCGGCGTCCACGGAGGGCCCTGTATACTACTTCCCCCCGACCCAGCTCATCAGGTTCAGCTCCCACGGCGCGACTGAGCTCAGCGACGCGTACGATTTCTTCACCGGGACGCTGAACCGGTCCACCGTCGCCCTGACCGTGGGATACTCGGTTGTCGGAGGGGGGACATACCTGCCGCCCGTGTTCAGCTACGTCCAGGGGGGCACTGTCAGGACGGCGTCCCTCACCTCCACGCCATCCACCTACCTGGTCGACCTCGGGAGCACGTGGAACGTCACAGGTGTGCTCCCAGGGTCCGGGCCAGAAGAGAGGTGGGCGACGGCGAACGCCAGCAGCGGGGTGGCAGCCGCCTCCCAGACCCTGAGCTTCGTGTTCTATCACCAGTATCTCGCCTCCCTGCAGGCCGTGGTCGTCGGCGGAGGGACAGGATACGCCCTCCCCGCGGTAGGTTTCATGTCGTTCGGCCTCGCCAACAGCATGGCCTCCGGGACCACCGCCTGGGTCGACGCAGGGACCAACGCCACCTTCCCAGCCACCCTCGCGGGCTCGACCCAGCAGGAGAGGTGGGTGGCCGCAGACCCGGTCGTCCAGGCCGTGGCGCCGGGGCCGCTCACAGAGACGTACGTCAACCAATACGCTGTGACAGTAACGGCGTTCCCCGCCCCCGGAGGTGAGGTCACTCCTGGTCCGGGGTGGTTCGACGCGGGGGAGACGGTGTCCTTGGGCGCGGTCGCGAGCCAGGGCTGGGAGTTTCAGGGGTGGGCCGGGTCGGGGGCGGGCGCCTACTCTGGGGGCGCCGCTTCCGCCACGCTCGCCGTCGACGCCCCCTTGAACGAAAGCGCGCTGTTCTTCCCTGGGCTGACAATCACGTCCGGCCCCGGGGGGACGGTCGCCTATTCTTACCATGGCAAGGACGGCGAAGTCGCCGGCGGGTCGAGGACCGTCTACGCCCCGGCTGGGACGGAGGTCGACCTTACGGCGGAGGCCTCGTTCCTCCACGTCTTCTCGGGATGGGCAGGGGGGACGACGAGCCGCGTGGAAACGGTCGTCCTCTCAGGGCCGACCGCCGTCGAAGGGAGCTTCGGGTACGACTATCCCGCCTTGTGGGCGCTCGGGAGCGTGGCCGCGGCTGTCCTTGTATCTGTCTTGGCGGTCGCGCTTAGACGCAAGCCAGCTGCCGCGCGGAGGGCCCTGCCCTAGCCCCAGAGAAACGATGCAAGCGTGGATGGGCCCGCCCGGACTCGGACCGGGGATTTTCGCCGTGTGAGAGCGACGTCATAGCCAGACTAGACCACGGGCCCCGGCGGTGCCGCCCCCGAACCCGATATTTGCCTTTGCTTCACCCGGCCACCCCCGGGGTCTCAGCCTGCAGGGAGGCCATGAAGTCCCTGAATCCGAAGGAGGCCCTGTGCCTGAACCACGCGGCGCCCATGGTCGTGACCAAGTTGGTGAAGATGATCACATAGGAGACCAGCCCCAGGAAGGTGCTCGCGAGGGGGAGGGCATAGCTGAGCGCCAGGATGGCGAGGGTCGCCTGGGTCACCCCCTGGGCCGATAGGAGGATCAGCTCCCCCCTGTTCTTTGAGGGGCCGGCCCCGGCCGTCGCCGCGAGCACTGAGACAGACCTGGCCCCGAGGAGCCCTGCCGTCAATAGCAGGCCTACTGTCACCCCCATGAAGACGCTCCTGAGCCCGAGGTCGAAGGTGAGCCCGAGGAAGACGAAGAACAGGGTGTTGAGGAGGAAGGCGATCTCCTCCTGGATTCCTGAGACCCTGGCCATCAGCGGGTCGATGTCTATCTGCTTCGTCCTGAGGAGGTTCAGGACCTTGTAGTTGCCGAATATCAGCCCGAAGATGAACACCGCGAGCTCACCGCTCCCCCCCAGGGCCTCAGTCCCAGCGTACGTGACGAGTATCATCCCCAGCAGCAGAACATAGGTGTACCTCTGCTCCTGGACCCTCTCGAGGATGAAGAGCCACACGAACGTGAATGCGACGGCAGGGACTATCCCTATGGAGAAGGTAGCTGCGACCTTGGTGAGGGAGAGGGTGAAGCTGACCACCGGGGACAAGTAGATCTGGACCAGGGCGAGGAAGGTGATGATCCCCACGATGGAGTTCAGCACAGACTCTATGGTCACCAGTGAGACGGTGTCGGCAGAGAACTTCAGGGACCTGGCGAGCGGGACCACCACGGGGGTGCTAGTCTGCCCCGCTATGATGGAGCCGAATATCATCGACTCCAGAAGGCTCCAGTGCATGACGTAGCGGCCGAAGACAGTTATCCCCACCATGGAGAGGGAGAAGTACATCACCACAAGAGCCACAGCCCTCCCCCCATGGGTGAGTCTGCTGAGCCTGAGCTGGAGCCCGCTGTAGAACAGGATCATTATCAGGGTGAGCTCTGCGAAGAGCCCTAGGACAGGGCTCAGCTCCGTCCCTGAGAAGATGTGGAACCCTGGCCCGAGGACTATCCCCATGAGTATCAGGAAGAGGAACGACGGAACCCCCGTCCGCCTGAAGAGGAGCTCCCCCATGAACCCAAGGAAGACGATGGCCGCGACCACTGCGAAGACCAGTACGGCATCAGCCATAGGGAGATTCCGCCGAGGGAGGACCGCATTTAAGCGCTTGAACCGCCCTCAGGGAGGCCCATGTATCAGCCTGGGGGTCGATTTTGGCTGTCCTCCTGGCCTCATCGGTCGGGGTGACCGCGCCCCCCCATGTCACCAGGCCCTTGCGCAGTACCCGCGCGCTCCCGTCCTCCGTCGACAGCCTGGACGAGCTCCGTTGACGCTTCGGGGTGGCGGCGCGGGCGACAAAAATAGACGGCCGGCCCGCGACTACCCTGAGGAGATCCTGTTCGTCCAGCCCGAGGCAGGAGGGAGCCACGGCGTAGTCCAGGTGCGAAGACCACCAGGCAGACGTAAGGAAGGGCCTTCAGGTCCCGGACGCGCAGGCTACTTCTTCAGACCCACTGACCTGTTCTTGAGCCTCAGGTCAGAGGACTTGCACTTCCTGCACCTCTCAGCGTTCAGCGGGTTCCTGGCCCCGCACCGCAGGCATACCTGGAGGAAGAGCCTCCGCTTCTGGGCTATCTGCTTCTTCGTGGCGTCAGCTATGGGCATGCCTTGTTTCTTTCGCCTTCCGAGTCCCGACTATAAGTCTTCGTCGCCAGTTAGGCCCGCCGAGGGGTGCCGCTCACCCCAGGGCTTCCCTGACGAGCCTTGGGACGTCCATCGGTGTCTTCGCCACCCTCACCCCGGCCGCTGTCAGGGCCCTTATCTTCGAGTCTGCGGTCCCGTAGTCGCCGTAGATTATAGCCCCGGCGTGTCCCATCTTCTTCTCCTTGGGGGCGTGCCTCCCTGCGATGTACCCTATTATGGGCTTCCTGTAGCCTGACTTCTCGATGTGCCTGGCCAGGCGCTCCTCGGCGTCCCCGCCTATCTCCCCCACCACCACCACGGCCTCGGTCTCCTCCATCCCCTGGACGAAGTCCATCCACTGGATGGGCGTACTCCCGTTGATCGGGTCACCCCCTATCCCCACGGCGACTGACTGCCCGTGGCCGCTCGCCGTAAGCTCTCCCGCTATCTCGTAGGTGAGCGTCCCGCTCCTCGAGTAGAGGGCGACCTTCCCTGGCGAGAAGGACGGGGCCGGCATGATCCCCAGCTTCATCTTCTCTGACGGGACGATTATACCCGGGCAGTTCGGGCCGATGATGGTCGCCCCCTTCGCCTGGGCCAGCTGGACCAGCTTGAGCTCGTCCCTGATGGGGACGTGCTCGGTGATTATGACGAGGAGCTCGATCCCGGCCTCGAGAGCCTCCACCCCCGCGGCCAGCGTGTACTCCGCTGGGACGAAGCAGACCGAGGCCGTCGCCTTCGTCTTCGCCACGGCTTCGGCCACCGTGTCGTAGACCGGGACCCCCTCCACAGACTGCCCACCCTTCCCCGGGGCGGCCCCCGCGGCCACGTTTGTCCCGTAGTCGAGCATGAGCTTCGTGTGCAGCCTGCCGTATCTCCCTGTCATGTTCTGCACGATGACCGGGTCGCCTCCCCTGGGCAGCATCATGCGCGCTTCACCGCCGCAGCCACCGCTTCGGGGGCTGTCTTGTACATCTTCACCGCGGTCCCTTCGAGCATCCGGCGGGCCTCCTCCTCTTCGGCGCCGCTGACCCTCGCGTAGAGCGGCTTGAGCCCGCCCCCGGAGATCACCGCCCTGATCCCCGCGGCGACGTCGGTGCTGCGGGTGATCCCCCCGTATATGTTGACCAGGATCCTGCTGGCGCCGGGGAGCCGGTTGACCAGGCGTATCGCCGCCTCCACCCTGTCCTGCTGCGCCCCGCCCCCGAGGTCGAGGAAACAGGCGGGGTCACCCCCGGCGTCCCCCACCAGGTCGAGCGTCGAGAGGACCAGCCCGGCGCCGTTCCCGACGACGGCGATGTCCCCGTCGAGCCTCACGAAGGCGAACCCCTGGCGGGACGCCTCGCCTTCGAACTCGTCCTCGGGATGAAGCTTGGCGAACTCGGGGTGGCGGAAGAGCGCGTTGTCGTCGACTATCACCTTGGCGTCCAGAGGCATCAGCGTCCCGTCCTTCCCCACGGCGAGGGGGTTGATCTCGGCCAGCTCGCACTCCTTCTCCCTGGCCAGCCTCTCTAGTGAGAGCAGTATCTTCACGAACTGGGAGGACTCCCTCGGCGGGAGCCCTAGCTCGGACGCCATCCCGGCTGCGAAGCCGGCGTCGATGCCTTCGACCGGGACCTTCCTGATCACCTTCCCCTTCATCGACTCCACCTCGACGCCGCCGGCGGCGGCTGCTATGGCGACGAAGGAGCGCTCCCCTCTGTCGAGGGTGACTGACAGATACATCTCCCGGTCGTGGGGATACCCCTCCTCGATGAGGAGCGACGCGGGCTTTTCCCCGCCGATTGATAGGGCGAATATCCGCGCGGCTTCGTGCTCCGCCTTCGACGCGCCGTCCACCAGGGCTATCCCCCCCGCCTTCCCCCTGCCGCCGGCCAGGACCTGCGACTTTACTGCGACCGGAGGGGTGAGCGAAGCGAAAGCTCCCCGGACACCTTCCAGGTCGTGGACAAGTATCGACTTCGGGGCGCTGAGGCCGTACTCCTTGAACAGAGACTTCGCCTGATACTCATAGAGCCTCATAGAAGGAGCCGGCCCCGGCGCCGGAATAAGTCTTCCTGAGAGGCCGGCCCTGATGCGGCGTCGGTGGATGACATGTCCATAGCGGATAAATAGGCCGATGCGAGGCGACGTATCAATGTCCAACCAACCAGAACACGAAGAAGTGCAACCACGCGAACCAAACACCATCTACGTCGGGAAGAAGCCGACGATGAACTACGTCCTCGCCGTCCTGACGCAGATCAACAACGGGTCCAACGCTGTCACCGTGAAGGCTCGTGGAAGAGCCATCTCACGTGCGGTCGACGTGGCCCAGGTGCTGACCAAGAGGTTCGCCACAGATGTGCGGGTGCAGAACATCGCCATCAACACGGAGCAGGTCAAGAGCACCGTGACCGGCGGCATGAGCAACGTCTCCTCCATAGAGATCAAGCTCGGGAAGTAAGAACTCCTGGAGACGTCGACGGAAGCCCTGCCTGACCGCTTTGCCCAGCGGCGGCTGACGGGCCAAAAAGGCGCGCAGCCTCCACCGGGGTCGAGGGCTTCCGAATATTTTTTATGCGCGTGTCGCAAGCGCTCACAGAGATGCAGCCGAAGCTCCCCATCTGCGCCTTCGATGCGAAGACGGGAATACTCTGTGGGAACTGCGAGGCAAGGCTTTCGAGGGGCGAGATAACCCAAGCCGACGTCGAAGCGTCGAAGGCCATCGCTAGCCTGTCCGACAGGTTCCCCGAGCTGGGGAAGACGACCCTGAAGAGGGCGTCTGAGACCCGCGGCTCCTACGTGCTTGAGTTCGAGCAGTCAGACATGGGCCCGCTGAGGTCCAACCCGCAGCTCCACGAGGAACTGGAGGCGGCGCTGAAGGGGAAGGCTTACCTGGTCGGGGCCGGGGTGAGCGACAGGCAGTTCCTCGAAGAGGTGTTCTATCCGGCCAGGGTGCTCACGGTGAACACCGTATGGCTCCCCGACGGCGAGAAGAAGACGAAGGTTGTCGTCCCGGCCAAGAGGAGCGAGAGGAGGCTAGGGGACTTCGACAAGCTCAGGGAGACTGTCAAGCGCGCCAGGGGGATAGACCTGCTCGTCGAGACAGAGCGCGAGGTCGCGGCCAGCCTCCACTCTTAGCGGTGCAGACGCGGGCCGTACCACACAAGGCAAAGACTGAGTTGATTCGCGGGGAGTGCAATTGAGAAGATGCACGCTCCTCGCGGTGGCCTCGGACCCTAGGGCTGCAGCCGCTCCGGGTCCCTCGGGAAGAGCACCGCCTCCTTGACGTTCTCGATGCCGAGGAGCTTGGCGACGAACCGCTCCAGGCCGAAGGAGAAGCCTCCGTGGGGCGGGACCCCGTAGCGGAAGGGCTCAGTGAACCACTCGAGGGCCTTCGCGTCCATCCCCTTCTCCCTGATCTGCGCCATTATCCTCTCATGGCGGTGCTCGCGCTGCCCGCCCGACGAGAGCTCGAGGCTGCCGAAGAAGAAGTCGGTGGACCTGGCGAACTCCCGGTCGTCGTCGTACCTCATGACGTAGAAGGGCTTCGGCTTCGACGGGAAACGGTTGACGAAGAAGAGGTCTGACCCGTGCTCTTCCTTGACGTACGCCGCCAGGACGTCTTTCGACTCCTCGTCGAGGTCCTCCCCCCTGGAGAGGCTCTTCCCCTTCGACTCGAGGATTCCGTAGACTTCCGGGAAGTCTATCTCAGGGAGCGGGAGCTTCGGCATCGGGAGCTCGCGCTTCAGCAGCGAGAGCTCCCCGGCGCACCTCTTGTTCGCCTTCTCTATCCCGTGGACCACCATCTCCTCCTCCACGCGCATCACGTCTTTTTCGTCGGCGATGAAACCCATCTCAGGGGCGATTGTCCTGTGCTCGCTCAGGTGGCGGGGGGTGTGGGAGAGCTCGGCTCGCCAGTTGGACCCCAGGTCGTACACCCTGTCGAACCCCCCGGCTATGGTCAGCTGCCGGTGGAGCTGAGGGTCCTGCCTCAGGAAGGCCTCCTTCCCGTAGTAGTCTATCTTGAAGACCTCGGACCCCCCCTCTGAAACCCCTCCTATGATGCTGGGTGTGAAGGCCCTGATGAACCCAGACCCCTGGAGGTACTCCTCGAACCCCTGGACCAGGGCGTTCTCGATGGCGAACACGGCGGCCGTCTCCGGCCGGCGGAGCTCCAGAGATCTCCACTCGAGGCGAGTGTCCAGGGAGGCCGGGGTGACTCCCCTCGGGTCGAGGGGGAGCGGGGCCGCCGCCCGGGCCAGGACCTCGATCGAGGAGGGGAGTATCTCGAAGCCCATCCTGGCTGCGTTGCTCTCCTTCACCTCGCCGACGCAGGTGATAACGTCCTCTTGGTGGAGCCCTGAGACCAGGGCGAAGAGCCCTGGGGGGACCGCCTTCTTGGGGACTGCCACTTGGACCACACCCCTGGAGTTGCGGAGGAGGACGAAGCTTATCCCTCCTAGGACCCTGACGTCGTGGACCCATCCTTCTAGGCGGACCTGCCTGCCTATCCTTGCCTTGAGGTCGGCTGGGGTGAAAGGCTCTTGCAATGCACGGGCTCCTGGCGGCGTGGTAGAAATAGATTCGAGGGCTTAGTTGGAGCGGCGGAGGGGAGCCTCCTCGGGGGTGAGCAAGGCGGCCGCGGCCTCGGGGGAGACGACCCTGATGCCGTAGCTCGCTGCGAGCCTGTCCGCGCCCCCTGTGACCTTCCCATCCGGGCAGACGATGTCGACCGAGCACCCCGTGTCGAGCTTCTTCGCGTAGGATTTCACGACCTCTATATCCGAGACAGAATCATAGATGTCGAAGGCATGGAAGCGCCCCCCGTCGGAGAAGAGGAGGCTGAATGAGTGGACCACCCCCGACTCCCCCTGAACGGTGCGCGGGACGACGGGCTTCAGCCCCGCCTTCGTGGCGCCGACTTCGACGGCTAACCTTTCAAACTCCAAAAGGCTCGACAGCCCCGCCTGTCCAGGTCTGCTTTTAAGCGATATGGAGCCCCCGCCCATGGGCCGGCGGCGGCCTAGAGCGCGCTGAAGTTGTTAGTCCACTGCTGGTAGGCGCGGAGCATCTCGGGGGACACGGAAGGCTTCCTAGTCCTCATTATCTCCTTGAAGTCGCTTATGTCTATGGGACGCGGGGTCGACTCCTTGTCGAGGGCGTTCCCTGACTTGAACAGCTCTCTGACCACCCTAAGCTGGACCCCCTGGCAGATGTCCTTGATGTCGCTCCCCGAGTACCCTTCGCTCAGTCTGGCCAGGGTCGCGGGGTCCACGTCATCGGCCAGGGTCAGCGGCGCTGTGTAGAGCTTGAACTGGGCCATGCGCGCCTCGTTGTCAGGGAGCGGGACGAGTATCCTCTTGGCGAAGCGGCGGAGGAAGGGCGGGTCGAGGGACCAGGGCTTGTTCGTGGCTCCTATGACGTACATGTGGAGGTTCTTCCCTTTGTCGTTGATCCCGTCGGTCTCCTTCAGGAACTGGTCCCTGACCCTCACCTCGCCCCCTACTTCCTGCCCCCTGGTCCCGAGGAGTGAGTCTATCTCGTCTACGAACACTATCACAGGCTTGTTGTCTGACAGCATCTTCCTGGCGTTGTTGAAGAGCTTGGCCACGTTCTTCTCCCCCTCGCCGAGCCACTTGCTCATGATGGACGCGGCGTCGACTGAGATGAAGTATCCGTCTATCTCAGCGGCGGTGGCCGCCGCCACCATTGTCTTGCCGCAGTTGCCGCTCCATACGGCCTTGCCGTTGCGCCTGACGTAGATGACGTGGTTCTGGACGGTGACGTCCCAGACCATCCCCGAGTAGTCCTCCCATCGCTCAATGACTGGCCCGTCGACCCGCGCTTCCCCTCTGCGATACATGATACTCAGCCTGTAGCTGGACGCGGTCCGGGTCAGCGTCGTCTCCTTTCCACCCGCTCCGACGACGGCGGCTGCGGGGGCTGCTTCAGTGAGCGCCACATAGTCGCACGCAAGCCCCGCCTTGAGGGAGATCTCCATCAGGTCGTCCCGCAAGCGTGGCGAGGAGGTCTGGCAACGCACCGCGGAGACGCAACCCTCAGCTTCATCGACCTCGTGCGTCCCATCCCCTCTCGCGTAGTATTCCAGGAGGCTCCGCAGGACGGTAGGGGGGAGGTCCTTGATCTCATCCGGGATGTATCTTGCGTGTTTGCCCCCTATAGGCCTGAGGAGCTCGTATAGTTGCTTGTTGACGACAGTCACGCGCCCGTCAGGAGAGAGATGCGGGTCGAGCCCCCACCTCTTGAGGCTGTCGTACGCGAAGTTGAGGAGGTCCTGGTTCAGGTTCAAGAACCCGACCTGGTAATTGCCTCCCAGGTGCTCGGTGTAACCCTCGGCGAGCCAGAGCCCGAAGAAGGGGGCCCATTCGGACATCGGTATCCTGAGCTCCCCGTGATTTGACCCGCTCCCTGGCTCGCGCTGGGGGATGAGGACGCACCCCCTGTCGACCCCGCGCCACCGGGCATCTTTCTTGTAGTAAGGACTGGTCCCCCTGTCCCCCCTTCCGTATACGTCTGCCGGGTGGGCAAAATCGTACCTCACCACCCCTTGCTGGGCCTGCTTCCCGACCCAGAGCTGATGGTCGGGGGTTACCATCAGGCTGACCTGGGTTGATTCCAGGCGGTACATCTTCCCTTCGTAGCGATATTGTATCTTTCGTACGATCGGGTGATACTCGAGTTCGTTCGTGGTGGGGTTGAGCGTGGCCACGACCTCGTCGTCTGCCAGCTCGGTGTACTTCTTCCATCCCCGTTTGGTGAGGATCTCCGTCTGTTCGTCGAAGCAACCCGGAGGGCCGTAGAGGAGTATCCCCCTGGGCCACCCCAGCTTGAACAGGTCGGGGCGGAGGAAGGGGAAGACTATCGACTCGCGGATTGCCTGCTTGCAGTCCTCGAGGCCGATGACGTCGTCCCACTTGACGTCGGGCTTCTCGGTGACGACTAGCTCGTTGAACGAGGCCTTCAGCTGCTGCACCACCTGCGGCCCCGCGGGGGAGTTCGGTGTCGAGGACATGGGGCCCTGGGCAGGGCCTGGCTTCGCTCCCACCGCCGGAGTCCACTCGGTCTCGGACGGCTGGTCCTGAGGGATGAGGCCGTGGGCCGCCTGGATGGCCTTGACCCTCTCCTGGTAGGCCATCGCGCGTTCGGTGTACTGCTTGTTGAGCCGATAGTCCGGGTACAGGTGCACCAGCTTCACCAGGGTCGATATCGCCTTCTGGTACATCTGGATCGCCATGCCGTGGGCGCCCTGCGAGTCGAGCCGGATCGCCTCTGAAGCGTACTTCTTCGCGTCGTCCTCCAGCTCCTTGGCCGCGACCACGCTCAGCCCTCCGACCCCTCCTCCCCTAGCTTGACCTTCCCCTGGGCCATAAGCGTCAGCATCGCCTGCTCCACCTCGTCTGAGGGCATCTTAAGGACAGAGGAGGCGTCGGTGATGTCGACGTTCCCGTTGTGTATTGCCGCGTACTGAAGCACCCGCTCCTCTGCCTCATCGGGGCGGGGCCGCGGCGAGTAGAGGGCGCCGAGTATCTGGGACTCCTCCTCGTCATCCCCTGCCGCCAGCAGCGGGGTCCGCTCCTGCAGCTCAGGGGCCTCGCGCTCCATCACGCTCGGGGAGACCATCAGCTTCCGCTTCATCTCGTCGGCCCTCTCCTCGGCGAGCTTCCTCGCCTGCTCGATGAGCTCTTCGCCGTCGTCGGTCTGGATGTTCAACTGGATGTCGGGAGAGACCTTCCCCATCCCTGCCATTGTCTCGCTCAGCGCCGTATTTATCTCGTCGGACGCGTGGTCAAGCGACGGGGCGATCCCCTGGACCGTCTTGTTGACCTTGCGTAGCACCTTGAAGGCCGTGCTCATGTGAGACATCACGTCCCCGACCTCGGCTATGCTTTCGAGCCTCAAGACCACCTGGGTCAGGGCGAGCTCGCTCGCGTACACCACCTTCCCCACCTTCCTGAGCTCCGCCCACTCGTTGGCATAGACGCTCGCCTTGGACTGGTCCTTCGTCTTCATGGCCCTCAGGGCCGTGTCGAAGAGCACCTTCCGCCTCTGCTCGACCCTGGCCCGGATGTTCTCCAGCTCCTTGCGGTGATACTCTATCTCCTTGATGGTCGACGTGACCTTCGGCTTTATGGCGTCCTCTCGGCCTATACCCAGTAGCCTCAGAGGTGCACGGGCGGACAAATACGCCGCTTCAGACTCCCCCGGCGATAATCACGGGATGGGTCAAGACTATCAAGACTAACAGGTGAATTTAACGTCATGAAAGCCATGGAGGCTCCGCCCTCCCGACCTTCTGGCGCGAAGGTCCTCCCGAATGCTGGCCGCCGGCGGCTGGATCAGCCCCGCGCCATGGCGGCCCCGTGGGGCGCCTGACCGGTGGAGGGTTAACTCCGCCGCTCGCCGGATTCGTCCGGCTTCACTTGTCCGAGAGGCTTCGACGGGGCTCCCCATGCGCCAAGGCGTTCCCGAACGCCTACATCAGCACCGACGAGCCCCCCGCAGGTCCGTTGCAGGGAGGGCCCTGTGCGCGTTGGCGGCGGCGGGGGCGGCGTACCTCGGCCTGGTCATCCTGGCGCTCAGCCTGGCAGCGGCGGCCTTCGACTCTGTCACCCAGTACGTGGGGGCCCACGGGGTCGGTCCTTACCCCCCTTAATGGACTCTGGGCTGCTCCTGGCGCGGGTCGCAATGGCCGCCCTGTCAGCCGCCTCTTACTCTTCGAGGAGGGGGCGACTGGGGGCCGCAGGGCCGGTCCTGCTCGTCGTCTCCGGGGTCGCGTTGGCCGCCGGGCGGGCTCTTCCACGCGGACGTCGGAGGGGCGGCCCCCACCCTCGACGGAGAAGTGCACGAATTCGTGCGGGTGGCCTTCTTCGCCTCCGCCTCCGTGAGGGTCCTCCTCGTCAACCGGGGCCCCAGGACCTTTCTGCCGATGCTCCTCTCGCTGCTCGCGGCCTTCGCCTTTGCAGGGTTGGACGCGGCCATGTCCCTCGGCGTCGCAGCGCTCGCTGAAAGGGCTGCCATGCTGGCGGTGTTCGGCTCGTCTCTGGTCACAGCGGCACGGCTCTACAGGGTCGCATAGGGCCAGGCCGGCCCAGCATGGTACTTGCGATGAGGGACGTTCTCCCCCTCAAGGTCGTCGTGACACCGCCCAGGCTCTTAGGACACGTGGAGGGGGGCTCTGACTCGTGGAGGAGCCCCCCTTTGTGGGCACGAAGATAGGCGAACGCGTAGGGCGCCTTGTCCAAAGGGATTGTTGCAAAGAATGCCCATTCGACGCTCTTCGACTGCTTAGCGCACTCTTCGAGAAGCCTGTCCACCCATCCAGACAGATTTGCCTGGACTGTCTATCCTTGCGTAACTGGCATGCGATGTCCGTCGTTCGGCCTTAGACTTCTCGGAAGCCGCCGCGATGTGCTGGCTGACTACAGAGCTCCCTGCGCTGCCTGACGTCAGAAAACAAAGGAGCGAGGGTCCCCGTCTAGTACGAGGCACCCTCGGTGGAAGCAGATTCGGCAGACGGTAGAGACGAGGGGATGTCCGGGAACTTCTCGCGCATGCGCGTCTCCGCCACGGCTGAGGCCTCGGCCAAGATTTTCTCGGCGTCCTCGTTGGCGGCTTCGAAGTTGAGGGAGTACCCACCTACGGTCCCTGCGTCCACCAGGATGCTGCTGAGCAGACCAGAGATCTCACCGATCTCGTTCTCGGCCTCTGGCAACACGCCCACCAAGCCTTGCTTGACGTTGCGTATCACCGACATGGCCGGTGTCAGGGTGACGACGATGTCACCTAGCTCTGTGATGGTGTTGAGTCTGAGCACTATCTGCTCCAGAGCGAGCTTTGCCTGGGTGACCATCTTGTTCATCTTTCTGATCTCGGCAAGCTCGTTCGCGAAGACGGATGCGTGCTGTGTGTCGTGCTTCTGTAGAGAGCCAACGACCTTTGCGAAGATCGAGTTGTCCCTCTCTCTGAGTTTGGTGGATGTCGAGTCGAGTTTGGCGACCTGGACTTGGATTTGGCGGACTGCGAGGTCTAGCCTCGGCTTCAGGGGCCCGGGGTTCCTCACGGAATCCCTCACCCGAGTTCCGAAACTCTGGCTGTTTTGCTTTTCCCATTTACCTGCGAACGTGGACATAGGTAGCTTCGAGCATCAACGGCCCCAAATTCTCTAAGTGGGGGGTAGTATAATCTGCTTCACCAA
>JAJYYP010000056.1 GCA_021800855.1 archaeon
TCACCCGAGTTCCGAAACTCTGGCTGTTTTGCTTTTCCCATTTACCTGCGAACGTGGACATAGGTAGCTTCGAGCATCAACGGCCCCAAATTCTCTAAGTGGGGGGTAGTATAATCTGCTTCACCAACGCATTAACTATTGTTCTTTTTTCTTGACAAGCTGCAGGAGGCGGAGGTTTTTCTCCTCCCCCGGCCAGCGCGGAGGCGTGAAGGTCGCGATACTGTCGGACGTCCACGCGAACCTCGAAGCGCTGACAGCCGTCCTCCGCCAGGCGGGGGACCTAGAGGTGTACTGCCTAGGGGACTACGTCGACTACGGGGCCCAGCCCAACGAGGTCATCGAAGCACTGAAGGACACTGGGGCGAAGGGGGTGGCGGGGAACCACGACGTGGCCGCGCTGACGGGGGACAGGTCAGGGTTCAACGCGAGGGCTGCAATGGGCTCGGTCTGGACAGCAGACCGCCTCACTGCGGAGAGCAGGCGGTACCTCGAGGGGCTCCCCCTCGAACTGAGGGCTGAAATGAGCGGCGCTCAGGTGTACTTCGCTCACGGGAGCCCTGATGACAGGCTCTGGGAGTACGTCGAGCCGAGGACTCACCAGGACCTCTTCGGCCACTACCTGGACAAGGTCGGGGCCAGGGCCATTGGGCTGGGGCACACGCACGTCCCTTACGTCTGGGAGGAAGGGGGGCGCACCGTTTTCAACCCTGGCTCTGTGGGACAGCCCAGGGACGGCGACTGGCGGGCGGCGTTTTCCGTCGTCACGTTCGACGGCGGCTGCGCGGAGGTGGAGGAGAGGAGGGTCGAGTACGACGTCGAGGGGGCGGCGAAGAAGATACTCGACGCCGGGCTCCCCGAGTCGTTCGCTCGGAGGCTGCGAGCGGGGACATGAGCCCGCGCGCGAAGGCCCCAGACGGCCAGCCCCGATGGGTGGGGTCGCGTCGCCGGACGAGGTTATCCTTAAGACCCCCGCCGGATGGACTTTGGGCGGGAGTCTTGGGGAACAGAACCGGTGGTTACAAAATTATCCCGACGCGCTAGGAAGCGGACCACGCTCAGCCAAGACTACGACTGGAAGAAGATAGAAGCCAAGGTCAGGCGGTTCTACGCATCCCCGCGGACGAGGGCCAAGACGGCCAGCGCGGTGTCCAAGAGCAGGCCCGTCGGCTACGTCGAAGGGCCCCCGACCCTGAACAACCAGCCACACGTCGGCCACGTGAGGGGGAGGATGATGAAGGACCTCTGGTACAGGTACCGGACGATGAAGGGGGACAACATAGTCTTCCGCGGCGGTTGGGACACCCAGGGGCTCCCGGTGGAGCTGCAGGCAGAGAAGGAGCTGGGGCTTTCGGGGAACAAGTGGGAAGACCTCGAGAAGATAGGGGTCGACAGGCTGGTCGCCGAGTGCAAACGGATCATAGGGAGATACAGGGCCGACTGGGATGAGGCGGACGCCTTCCTTGGTCTGATGCTCGACCGCGAGCGGGCGTATATGACCTACCGGGACGGCTACATAGAGCGGGAGTGGTCCTACCTTGAGAAGGCGTGGAAGAGCGGGCTCCTCGGGGAGGGGTTCAAGGTGGTCCCTTACTGCCCGAGGTGCCAGACCGCCCTCAGTGCGGGGGAGGTGAGCCTCGGGGGGTACGAGAAGCTGGAGGACCCGAGCCTCTACTATAAGGTGAAGGCGGAGGACGGGGCCTACCTGATCGTCTGGACCACGATGCCGTTCACCGTCGTCACCGACGAGCTGGTGGGGGTGAAGCCGGGGTCCGAGTACGAGTACGTGGCGGCGGGGGACGAAGTCTGGGTGGTCAACGCAGGGAGGAAGGAGGCGCTGGCGAAGGAGCTCGGGGTCGAGCTCGGCGAGACTAAGAAGCGAGTGAGGGGCGAGGAGCTCGAGGGGCTGAGCTACGAGCACCCCCTGCTCGACGTCATACCGGGGCTGGCGAAGCTGAAGCTGGGCGGGGGGGTGCACAAGGTGGTCGCGGAGGAGTATGTGGACGTGACGACGGGGACAGGCCTGGTGCACATGTCCCCGGCGAACGGCGAGGAGGACTTCGCCGTGGCCCAGAAGAGGGGGGTGCCTGTCTTCGCCCCCTTCGACGACAGGGTGAGGTTCACCCAGGACGCCGGGAGGTTCGCGGGGCTCTTCGCCAGGGACGCGGACCAGGCGGTGATAGACGAGCTGAGGGCGAAGGGGGCGGTCGTATGGTCAGGGAGGATAGTCCACGACTACCCCGTCTGCTGGAGGTCGGATGACAGGCTCGTGTGGCTCGCCCGGCGCGAGTACTTCTACTGGGTGGACAGGATCAGGGCCGACGTGGTGGAGGCTGCGGAGAAGGTGGAGTACTTCTTTGACGGGCCGAGGAACAGGTTCCTCGCGGGGTTGGCCGAGTCCCCCCCGTGGTGCGTGACCAGGGAGAGGGTCTGGGGGACCCCGCTCCCAATATGGGTCTGCGAGGCGTGCGGAGAGAAGACCGGGGCGTTCACGAGGAGGGCGGTCGTAGCTCAGGCGCTGGAGCTCCCCGACGGGCCGAAGTTCGAGCTCCATCGGCCCTGGATGGACAGGGTCGTCCTCCGGTGCCCGAAGTGCGGCGGAAGGGCGAAGCGCGAGCCCTTCGTCCTGGACACCTGGCACAACAGCGGGGCCGCCCCATACTCCTCGCTCACAGACAGAGAGTTCGCCGAGCTTGTCCCCGTCGAGTTCCTCACCGAAGCCATAGACCAGACCAGGGGGTGGGCGTACACGCTGCTCCTCCTGAACGTGATCCGGAAAGGGAAGCCCGAAGCCCCCTACAAGGCGTTCCTCTTCCAGGGGCACGTCCTGGACGAAAAGGGACAGAAGATGAGCAAGAGGCTGGGGAACGTGGTGCAGGGGCTGGACCTGCTCCGCAACAACTCGGTGGACGTCGCCAGGTTCTATGTACTCGCCAAGGCGTCGCCGGAGGACTCGGTCAACTTCGACCCGAAGGAGATGTCCGGGAGGGCGTACCAGGTCATGAACACCCTCTACCACCTTCACCTGTACCTCCAGCAGAACGGAGCCCTGGACGGCTACGCCCCTGAGAAGCACCGCCTTGCCTGGGCCGCGAAGCGGAGGGCCCTCACCCTGGTAGACAGGTGGATGCTGCAGAAGCTGGAGCAGGCGCAGCATGGCGTGGAGAAGTGCTATTCGACAGGGAGGTACAACGAGGCGGCAAAGAGCATAGAAGAGCTGGTTATCACCCACCTCAGCCAGACCTACGTCCGGCTGGTGAGGAGCGAGCTGTGGGACGACGACCCCGGAGGGGTGGGCAGGCGCCTGGCGGTCTACGCGGTCCTCGGGCACGCGCTCAGGAGGGCGGACGAGCTCCTGCACCCCATAGCCCCCTTCGCGACTGAGTACCTCTACCAGGAGGTGTTCGAGGGGGGGGAGTGGTCGACCCCTATCCTGGCGAAGGGGATGGAGAGGCCAGCCGGGCGCGGCTCGAAGAAGGCCGAGGAGGTTGTCGACTTCTCCCTCACCGTGGAGGAGGCGTGCAACTCGGCCAGGGCCAGGGCGAAGCTCAAGCGGCGTTGGCCCCTCAGGGTGGTGGAGCTGCTTGTGCAGGGGGCGGCTGAAAGGGTGGCCAAGAGAGCGATGCGGACGGTGGCGCTCCTGTGCAACGTCAGGGAGGTCGCAGTGAAGACAGAGCCGGAGGGGTTCCCGGCGTCGTTCGTCCTCAGGGCGAACACCTCCAGGGTGGGGGCCCTGTTCAAGGAGAGGACGAAAGAGGTGCTCCCCCTGCTCAGGCCGCTGGAGGGGAGGGAGGCGCTCGCAGCCTACTACTCCGGGAGGCCTGTCAGGGCAGGGCTCTTCGACGTCCCTCTTTCGGCCTACGACCTGTCGGTCACACCGAGCGAGGGGTTCGAGGTGGCGGAGAAGGGAGGGGTGTTCGTCGCCATCCCCATAGAGAGGGACAGGAGGCTTGTGGCCGAGGGGCTCGTGAGGGACCTGGCCAGGAGGCTGCAGGCGATGAGGAAGGAGAAGGGTTTCGTCCCGGCCGCGATGCTGAGGTCTGCGTCGGTCGCCGGGCTTGACCCCGAGGACCTGGAGCTCGTCGACCCCCTGAGGGAGAAGCTCGCCTACCTGGTGAGGGCTCGGAGGGTGAGCCTGGCCGCGGCGAAGGCCGGCGGAGGGTGGTCGGAGGCCGAGCTGGACGGGAGGCCCGTCTACCTCAAGATAGACTAGGCCGGAGAAGTCGACGCCTCTTCCTTCTTTATCCAGGTGAACCTGACGCTCAACCAGTAGCGGAGCAGGAAGGCGACGGCTATGCCGAGGAGGTTCGAGATGGCGTAGTTGACCCCCACGTAGGTGGTGAACGCGTAGAGTATCGCCAGGTTGACGACCAGCCCCACGACCATCAGCGCGTTGAACTTCAGCAGGCGGACGATGATGTGCCCGTGGCGCCTGTCCCTGAAGGTCCAGTAGTCGTTGAGGAAGAAGTTAGAGAAGATCGCCGCCTCGATGGCCACGGCGTCGGCGCGCAGGTAGTACACCCCCTCGTAGACCAGGGCGAGGAGGAGCCCTTCGTTGACCAGTACCCCGGAGAGCCCAACCACGTTGAACTTGATGAACTTCAGCCAATAGCTCAGCTTCAGAATCTTCTTGATGTCCATTTTGTCAACATGCTCTGCCGCGTGGCGGTGCAGGGGCCGGGTTCGCAGATTATTTAACAGGCTCAGACGTCGAAGTCAGAGAGGGACGACTGGTATGCCGCGAGCGGCCTAGCCGAGAAGCCGAGGCGCCTCAGGTCCTGCGCGAACTCGGCGGCGAAACCATGGACGGTGTAGACCATCTCCGGGGAGACGGCTTTGACGAGACCGATCAGCTCCTGGTAGTCGCAGTGGTCGCTCAGAGGGAAGGAGTAGTCGGCGCCCATGGTGAACCTGTACCCATCCCCCAGCGCCCAGCCGCTGAACGCGACGATGATGGCGCCGTACTTCTTCTTCAGGTGGGACATGACCTTCCCCCTCCCGCTTGCCATGGGGCTGATCATCAGCCACGGGCCACGGGGGAGGCCGTCCAGGTCCTTGGAGGGGTCGAAGGTCGCCCCCCGCTTCAGGGGGACGCCGTGGTCGATATGGATGCGGTTCATCGCTGCCACCTTTTCGTGGTAGATCAGCGGCTCCCAGCTGGAGAAGAAGTAAGAGAGGAGCTGGGCCTTCCCGAGCGGGTAGCCCATCAGTATCACGGGGTTCCCCCTGTCGTAGGCTGACGCGATCAGCGAATTGACCTCCTTCACCAGCTTCGCCGTCGGGGGGAAGACGTACTCCGGCGTCCCGTAGGTGGTCTCCATCACGAGGACCCGCGCCTGGCGGGTCCTGCACTTGCCGAGGAAGGCCCTGGTCCTCCCTGAGGCGTCCCCGGTGTAGTACACCTCGTCTGCTATCCTTATCGCCCTCGATCCTAGTATGTGCCCTGAGTCCAGCAGCTCGACCCCCTCCACGGCTTCGGTGGTCTCCCCCAGGTCGTACCCTCTCGCCCGTGCCAGCTCCCTGGTTACTGACGACGCGATGACCCTCTCGTTCCTCGACGGCGGGTGCATGTGGTCTATGTGGGCGTGGGAGACGAAGGTGTAGTCTGCCCTGACGTGCGAGTGCGGGTCGAGGACGTAGCGCTTCCCCTCCAGGTCGACCTGGATCCCGCCGTTGCCTGTGACAGACGCGCCCCCCAAGACGCGGAGACCGACAGTTCCGTCTGGATTTAAGGTGTAGAGACCCGGTACGCCTTCCAACCTGCTGGCCCGAGCGAGGCCTCGAAGCCCATCTCCGTCGAGACCCGGACGGTCCCTATCTTCGTCCACGAGCCCCTCACAGCGTCGAACTCCTCCAGCGGGGTGCTGAGCCGCCTCGCCAGCTCCGCGGCTCTGGGCCGGATCCTGACGGACGCCTTCGCCGGCGCGGAAGAGACGTTACCCAGGCAGACCACCTGCCCGGGGGTGTGGAATGTGACGCCTCTGACCGACTTGGCCCCCGACTCGACGCTCTCCCACCCCGAGAATGACAAGCCCCCCTTCGGTTCGAGCTTCCCGCCGCCGAAGAAGAGGTGCCCCTTCCCGCCCCCCCTCCCTACAAACGCGGCGGAGTCCCCTCCGGCCCAGAAGCCTGCGACCAAGACCCAGTCGAAGGCCGAAGAGGGGGGAGGAGCGATGGCGCCCTTCTCGGCGCCCTGCGGGAGGCCCAGCTCCCCTTCGACCAAGC
>JAJYYP010000057.1 GCA_021800855.1 archaeon
GACGTTGGAGTTCGTCGTCAAGGCGACAGAAGGGAGGTTAGCGAGAGTGTTCGTCGAAGGGAAGGAAGTTGCGACGATAGGCGCTCGTGGGAACGCGATGTTCAGCGTCCTTTCGGAATCATATGGAGAGTGGAGCGTCGAGCTCCGTGACAACGGGGAGATTAGGCCGTTCTCAGCAGAGATTACTGGCAAAGATAAGAGCGGGTTCGCGCTCAAGATAAGGAACCACCTGTTCTTCTACAAGGGGGCCGCATACCTACTGACCGGCATACCTGAAAGAGTGAAGCCGGCGGACCACGTCCTAGGCAGGCGCCATGTCATCAGGCTTGACTCGTTCCCATTCTCACGGTTAGATGAGGTGGACCGTGAAACCTGGGGCCGCCTGAGACTTCATAGGGGCATCTCAGTGGGGGAGATCGATGGAGATAGCCCACAGGCGTTCAGGGTCACACTCTCCGACGAGCTTAGCGAAATCGGACTCCCGCTGTCAGCGGCGCTATATCTGCTCTACAACTCAGGTCAGGGTGCGCGCGGTTGGTAGTAATCAAGCCTAACCGAGTCGGCCCTTTCCCCTTTCCGAAGTCGGACCCCGAAGAGAGGAAGAAAGGCTTCTCTGAAGTCGAACAGCCCTATACCAAAGAACAGGCGATGCTGGAGGCGGACCGCTGCCTCCGATGCGGAACCCCCGTCTGTATCGACGCATGTCCTGTCCAGCTAGACGTAAGAGGGATGATGGACGCGGTCGCCAACGGCGACTTTCAGAAGGCTTACCATCGCATCAGGGAGACCAACCCTCTGCTAGGCGTGACTGCGAGATGCTGCCCTCAACTCCAGGGCCTGTGTGAAGACGCGTGCGTGGTCAGGTGGGGGGGACAACCCCTCTCCATCGGCATGGTCCAGAGATTCGTTGCCGACTGGGAACAAGCTGGGTCGAGACAACCCGACCCCAAGTCGGAGGCCCCCACAGGGAAGAGTGTAGTAGTTGTCGGCGCAGGGCCCGCCGGCCTGGCGGCTGCTGAGCTTCTAATCCGCTATGGGCATAGCGTGACGATGTACGAAGAGGCGCATAGTCTCGGAGGGACAGCATGGTACGGCATACCTGACTACCACCTCCCCAAAGATGTCCTGACCTATGAAGCTGAACGAATAGTCGCCCAGGGTGCGAAGGTCATTAGAGGCGTCAAGGTAGGTCGGGACGTATCCATATCATCACTCCTGTCAGAATCTGATGCCGTCCTGGTCGCTACGGGTTCGAGAGACGTGAAGAAGCTCAACACACCAGGCTCGGACCTCGATGGGGTGCTGGATGGTTATGAGTTCCTTCGCGAGGTGTATGGGGCCGGGCTTGAATCGTATCTCAACGGAAATCGCAAAAATTTGGGGAGCGAAGTCTTGGTAGTGGGCGGAGGGGACACCGCACTCGATTGCGCGCGGACAGCCCTCAGGCTCACTCAGGGGCACGTTTCGGTCCTATACCGGAGAGACGAGAAGGAGATGCCCGCGGACCCGATAATGGTGAAGGAAGCCGAGGAGGAGGGGGTAGAGTTCAAGTTTCTGTCCGACCCATCAGAGTACCTAGGCGAGAACGGGAAGCTCACTGGGGCGGTGGTGCAAGCTATGCGGTTAGGTGCCCCTGACTCGACAGGGAGGAAGCACCCTGAACCAATCCCCGGAAAGGCTGCTACGGTGAAATGTGACAGCGTGATCCTTGCTGTGGGGAGGGGACCAGACTCTTTCTTGGCGAAGAAGGAAGGTCTCAAGACAGGGCCTAAGGGGGCGATTGCGGTAGACGATCGCTATACGACCTCGATGGCCAGAGTCTTCGCTACGGGCGACGCGACGACCGGAGAGACATTGGTGGTAAAGGCCATGGGGCATGGGAGAGAAGCGGCGCAAAGGGTTCATGAATTTCTATCAGGACTAGAAGACAGGCATGTGTCGCTCTACGAGCAGTACTATACCAAACGCACTACGGAAGACGCCTACCAAGACATGTTGAGTGGGAGAGAAGAAGAGACACCCCCAGACTGACGTCCGGCCCTTCGGAGACGGGGACGATGGGTGCCCCTCCTTAGCTGCTTCTTCATACCTAACCAGTGCGACGGACAAGCTTCGAGAATGCTCTGGAGTAGATTTCGTTCGCCTGTTCTTCGCCTTCCCCCTGTGAGACCTCCTCCTCGACGTATTCCTCAGCAACATTCACTATCTCCTTCGCCAATTCCTCCGCAAGCGCGTCAACGTCTCCTCTAGAAAGCAGGGCCGGGTTTTGATTTCTTGCTGCACTGAGAACGCCTCTGACTCTTTCGACGTTCACAGGGTAGTAGTATCTGGCTGCCTCCAATGGCAGTGACTCCACGTCGGGGATTATGAGATACGCTGTCGGAGCATAGAATTTCTGCAATATCCCATGCTCTTCCATCTCTACTCGCGCAACTTTCAGGAAACCAGCCTTTCTGAGAAGCCCCAGGTGGTAGTTGACGGTCCCGTCGGTAAGCCCCAGGCTCTGGGCCAGCTCGGACTGGGACATGGACCTACGGCGAAGGAGGTTCAGGATGGCTCTACGCATAGGGTCTGAAATCAGCTTTGCAGCCTCGCTGTCCCTGATTATTTGGACCAGCTTGATTTTGGGGTGCGACTGACGATTGGTCATCCTTCGCCTACTCCCAAGCGTGTCTGTCAAAGTATGCGCCACCTATCACTACTCCCGATTCAACACCGAGAGCGGGCTGCGTGATATGAGTTTCAAAAGACAAACCGTACTCTTCAAGCCCAAGTGACCTATGAGGGCTCGCTGATTCCGGGCGAATTGCTTTTGATTGTACCATTTGCCCTCACTCTCCGTGAGTTTACGTGTTCGATTCCTTTCACTCCCGGACGAAGACAAGCGCGAATCTGAACTCCTGTACTTCGGCTAGAACAGGCACCCTATGAGGATAACTTTGGGGAATCGAGGCTGCGTCATCTTTGACGCCCGCCTTCTCATCGCCAATCTTCAAAACTGACCTCTTACTAGAGAGATAGACCTGACGCACGCACCTGCTTACACCTCGTCCTGTCTTCAGTTCATTCAGCAATGCTGCCATGCCAGCAAGACCATAGTTGATTAACCACGATAGGCCGATTTTGGCGGCTAGCCGCCCGTTAGACACAACTTCGCCTGTTGTCAGAGGGATCCCGAAAGCCGTCGAAGGGCGCGCCTATAAAAGAGTTAGACATATCATAACGATTCGATATGCGAAATATATAAGTGCAGGTAAGCAGTCGTCCGCTGTTGCATGAACAAACCGGCCGCAGGGATACAGATAGATGCGCTCGCGACGGATTTGGATGGCACCCTCACATCAGGAGGGCAACCCCTGAAACCTGATCTGGTGCACGCGATGAAGAGGATTAGGGCGAATGGTGTCAAGCTGATCCTTGTGACTGGCCGATGCTCCAAGGAAGCCGTCGGAATCGCAGGAGAAGAACTGTTTGATGCGATCGTTGCAGAAAACGGGGCTGTACTCACCACAGGGTCAACCAGAAGGCTGCAGATACCAGACGGATGGATAGACGAAAGAACAAGGCTGCTCCCTCAATTCGAGAAAGGGTGCGAAGAGGTGATAATTTCTTCCTCAATCGAGAACCTGCCTCTAGCGAAAAGACTGGTCTCGCGACTGGCCAGAGTACAGGTCAACAAAGACAGGCTGATGATTATGCCCCTGGGAGTGGACAAGGGTTCTGGACTGGTTTCCGTCCTGAAGATGCTCAACCTTTCCCCTGAGCGGACTGCCTGCGTAGGGGACGGCGAGAACGACGTCCCCATGTTCGAGGTATCTGGACTTAAGGTCGCCCTTGCCAACTCAGTAGATGAACTCAAACGGAGGGCTGATTACGTCGCAGGCAGGAGTGATGGAGAGGGGACGATGGAAGCGATCAGGAACTTGTTCCAAGGGAGCTCGGATCCGACGCCATGAGAATCTGCATCAACACTCAGACCCCCCCAGTGAGGTTCAAGGTTGACTATGCTGAGCTGCAACAGAAGTACGGCAAACTGGATGACCCACTCGACCTGAAGTCCCTGCGGCAGGGAGTCGACTACGTGTTTGCACCTGGGGGGGTCACGGCGATGGTCCTCCCCCTGATATCACACCTTACCAAGACAGGTTTTGCCAAGGATTCTGTCTGGATCAGCCTGGGGATCAAATACCCGCCGCGGGTCAAGCTGGATGACGTTGTGGTATCGCACGTGGAACTTGGAGACCGGCACCTCAAGGACTACGGATCCTTCAAGGAGGAATTCTGGTCTATCATACATGGTCTGGGAGCTCGTCCGTTCAACAGGAAGGAGTACTTAGGATACGTGCACTACAATTGGGCGAACACAGAGAAGCTCTTCCACTACGTCGGAGACGTCGATATCTTCTACATCCATGACTTCCAGCTGATACAGACCGGGCAGCTGATCGGGATATCCGCACCCGCGGTGCTTCGGTGGCACGTCCCATTCCGGCCCGAGAACCTCGGCCGCCTTGGGGGCTTCGTGCGTAGGGCACTCGAGGGTTTCGATTCGGTCGTGGTCAGTACGAAGAAGGACCTTGAAGGCCTGGTAAAGTCAGGATACAGAGGACATGCTCACCAGCTCTACCCGTACATAGACGAGAAAGAATGGAAGGCTCCATCCTCGGCGGCGAAGCAGGCGCTCAGGGAGAAAATTGGCCTAAAGGCAGACGAGAAGCTGCTGCTCACCGTTGCCCGGATGGACCCTGTGAAGTCCCAGGATGTTGCAATCCGAGCCATTGCGCGCATGAAGAACAGGGCGAAGGTCAGGCTACTGCTTGTGGGCAACGGGAGCTTCTCGTCGAGCAGAACTGGCGGTCTGGGGAGGGACAAGGGGACCGCCTGGAAGGACCTCCTCGTCAGGACGGCGAAGCGGCTAAAGGTGAGCGACAAGGTGACGTTCTTAGGGTATGCCCCGGTGGAAGAGGTCAGGGCAGCCTACTCTCTGGCTTCAGCAGTTTTACTGCCGTCGAGAATCGAAGGGTTCGGGATCACGGTACTCGAAGGGTGGCTGAACAAGAAGCCGGCAGTGGTCAGCAAGGGGGCGGGGGTGTCGGAGCTGGTAATCGAAGGGTCCAACGGGTACACCTTCGAACCAGGTGATGACGCGGGGCTCGCAGAGGTAGCCCTCAAGGCCATCGGTCCCGGTGGGGAGCATCTTGGGGACAACGGAGTAGTAACTGTGAAGAGGTGCTTGGTCGGCGACGCATCGAAGGAAGTAAGAGCAGTTCTTGAGGAGACAGCCGCAGGTTACCGCTGAGCCAGGCTGTTCTATAGACTACTTGGTCCCCGTAATGGCGTCTTCGATCTCCTTGGCCGCAAGTATGAGCCCCATGTGGCTGAACGCCTGGGGGAAATTCCCTAGCGCCAGCCCTGTCTTCGGGTCGACTTCCTCAGGATAGAGGCCTAGGTGGTTCGCGTGCCCCAGGAGCTCATCGAAATTCTTGGTAGCCTCCTCGACCATGCCGAGCCTTGCAAGACATGCGACCAACCAGAAGCCGCACAGGACAAACGCGCCTTCTTCCCCCTCAAGGCCATCTTCAGCCTTGTACCTGTAGACGAGGGCCCCCTCGGAGAGCTCCCTTCTGACGGCCTCGATAGTCGCTCGCATCTTCTCGTCGTTCGCCGGTAGGAAGCCGATGAGCGGGAGCATCAGCGTCGCCGCATCCAGGAACTCTGACCCGTAGTGCATGACGAAGGAGCCTCTCTTGGCGTTCCAGCCTTCGCGGAGTACCTCTTCCTTGATCTGCTTCATCGCGGCCTTCCATGGGGGCACGTCGTCTTCATGCCCCGCCGCCTCGGCTATCTTGACTGCCCTCTTCAGGCCTGCGTGGCACCACGCCTTCGTGTACACGTAGTGTTTCTGTCCGCCCCTGATTTCCCAGATTCCGTTCCCTGGTTCGGACCAGTGTTCGACTATGAAGTTGGCAAGAGGCTTCACGAACCTATAGTACATCTCGTTGTCCACTTGGCGGCCGTGCCTAGTTGAGAAGTAGAGAGCGTCCAGCATGTACCCGTAGGCGTCATACTGCACCTGTCTTACTGCCTGGTTCCCTACCCTGACCGGGTACGATTTTCTATACCCCTCGAGTTGGTCGAGGATCTTTTCCTGTATCCTGCTGCTTCCGTCAATGTCATACATCAGTCTCAGATCCAT
>JAJYYP010000013.1 GCA_021800855.1 archaeon
GCGCGTAGGGCTGTCTGGGAGGTGGTCAGGAAGCTCAAGGACGAAGGCAGGACGGTGATGCTGACCACGCACTACCTCGAGGAGGCGGAGGAGCTCGCAGACAGGGTCGCGATAATGAAGCATGGGACGATCGTGGCCATGGGGACCACAGAGGAGATAGAGTCCAGGTTCGGGTCAGGGCAGCGGATGGTGGTGAAGGCGGGAGACGACCTCCTGAAGTATCTCAGGGAGAACACGAGGTTGCGCGCAGATGGCGGCGCGGGCGAAGTGTCCATCTTCCTGAGGGACAAGGCCGACGCCATCGCTGCGCTCGGCGCCATCGAGGAGTCCGGAGCCTCCTGGGAAGACCTCACGATCCGGAGGGACAGCCTGGAGGATGTCTTCCTCAAGCTGGTCGGTGAAGACGGAGGCATCGGGAAGGAGGGAGAGTGATGAGGTTCAGCCTGAGCAGGACGATCGCAGACCTGAAGGTCTATGGCAGGTCGAGCCTCAGGAGCAGGGAGGGTTTCTTCTTCACGCTTGTCTTCCCTGTCATACTCATCCTGCTCTTCGGGGCGATCTTCTCCGGGGGAGGGGTCAGCCAGTCCACTGTGTATGTGCAGAACAATGACACAGGCCCGGTGGGGGGGGCGTTAGTTTCCGCCCTGAACAGCACGTCGAACTACTGCAGCAACAGCAGCAGCGCGGGCCTGTGCCTGAGGCCCGTCCCGATTGACGTCAACTTCTCGCAGTACCTCTCTTCGAAGTCAGCCTCAGATGGCATAGTCATCCCTGCCAACTTCAGCCTTGCCTTCGAGTCGGGGCAGGAGGTGAACGTGACCGTCTTCGGCAACCCCTCGTCGACCACGAGCGCTGTGGTTTCAGGGATAGTCGCAGAGGTGGTCAACGGGTTCAACGTGCGCGGCGCCACCGGGGTGCATCATGTGGGCATAGCCCCGCGGACCGCCGTGTCTTCCAACTACAAGTACATCGACTTCCTCGTCCCGGGCCTCATAGGGTTCGCCGCCCTTACCAGCCCCATGTTTGCCATGGTGAACATGAGCTCCACCTACCGACGCGACAAGGTGTTCAAACTGCTTTCTCTCACGCCCCTCACCAAGACGGAGTGGCTGCTGTCGAAGATAATCTGGTACGTCTGCACCACCGTGGTCTCATTCATCCTGATGACGGCGGTCGGGGTCTATGTGTTCGGCGCCCACATAGTGCTGAACTGGGGGATAGGCATTTTCCTTCTGCTGGGGCCTTTCTTCTTCGTCTCCCTTGGGATGCTGGTAGGGACGGTCTCCAACACCCCTGAAGCGGCGTCGGTCGTGGGCAACCTCGTGACGTTCCCTATGATGTTCCTCTCTGGGACGTTCTTCCCTGTGAGCTCCATGCCCAAGTACCTCCAGGCGGTCGCCCACGTCCTGCCTCTCTACTACATGATCGAAGGGTTGAATGAGGTGATGATCTACAGCAACTTCGAAGCAGCCTACGTCGACATGGCACTCCTGCTGGCGATTTCTGTGGTGGTCTTCGCACTGGCTGTGAAGTTCTTCCGCTGGCGCGAAGACTGACGCGCCCTTCGCATCAGCCCACGTAAGCCAGCGGATGCCTGGCGAGCTCCTCGTCGAGCTTCATGAAGGTCGAGACGGTTCCGACGTCGAACCACTCCTTCTCGGTGTAGAAGGCGCTCACCCTCCCGCCCTTGTGGATCATCTCAGGGACGAAGTCGGTCATGAGGTCTGGTCGCTTGTACCCGGCCAGTCTGCCGATCAGGGCCATCCCCTTCGGGCCGACGACCATCGGTCCGGTTGTCACCGTCAGGTCGAGCCTCGGCTTCTCCCGGAATGACGTCACCTTTCCGTCGTCGACGTCGGCAACACCTACAGGGAGGGAGTAGCCCCTGTCGAGGACGAGAGTGAGGTCTGCCTCGGTCCTGCGGTGGGTCGCCAGGAGCTGGGTGATTTCGAGGTCCGTCAGGATGTCTCCATAGTAGACCAGGAGCTCGTCACAGCGTATGGCGCCGCCTCGCAGGGCGTGTGCCACCGCGTTCAGGCTCCCCTTCAGACCCTTCGGGTCCTCGGAGTAGGACAGTTTGACCCCATGCTGCGAGCCGTCGCCGAAGTACCGCCTTATGTCTTCAGACCTGTATCCGGTGAGAAGGACGATGTCCGTCACCCCATGGCGCTTCATTATCGCTACGGTGTAGGCCAGGAGGGGGAGTTTCTTTGGCCCGATGGGTATCATCACCTTCTGGAAGTAGTCTGTGAGTGGCTTCAGACGTTCGCCCCTTCCGCCGCACAGTATGGCGGCCTGGGTGACGCGGCGCATGGCACCCCCGCGAGGCTTTCAGTATAAACGGTTGGCGGGGGCTGGCGCCCGTTACGAATGGTTGAGGGCTGCGCCGGGAGCATGTCAGGGACGACTGCGTGGAACGCCGGGAGGGGACGGCGAGACGCTTCGTGAGGTGGACGGTCGGTCAGCCCTGCCTCCCCTGGGAGTGCAGGAGAGGAGGCGCGTCCGTCGGGCTGACGTCGAGCGGCCCGGTCCGCCCGAGCCTGTTGACCTCGAGCCTGATGCGGCCCCCCGACGTGGACCTCGAGACCGCCAGCAGGAGGTCCTTGGTCTGCTTGACCTCGGCGCCGTCGGCGGCTACTATGACGTCCCCGTTTCGTAGCCCTGCGTAGTACGCCGGGCTCCTTGGGACGACCTCCGCTACGAGGAACCCCCTGTCGACCCCCAGGTTGTATCTGCGGGCCAGTTGAGGGGTCACATCGACCCCGGAGATTCCAATCCACCTCCGGCTGACTCTGCCGCTCTCGAGTATCTCATGGGCGATCTTCTTCACGGTGTTGATGGGGATTGCGAACCCCATCCCCTGGGCGTAAGGGATCATCATCGTGGTCATGCCTATGATCTTCCCGCTGAGGTCCGCCAGGGGCCCTCCGCTGTTCCCCGGGTTGACTGCGGCGTCGGTCTGCAGGAGGCCTTCGAAGATGAAGTCGGTCCCCGGGAGTGGCCTCCCCTTCGCACTCAGTACGCCCATCGAGACGGTAGGTCCGCCGGGCAGGGCCAGGGCGTTGCCGATAGCGAGGACGAACTGCCCCACCCTGACCGACTCGGAGTCGCCTAGGTCTGCCGCTGGGAGCTGCGAGTCATCCACCCTGATGACGGCCACGTCCGTGGCCTCGTCGGAGCCGACCACCGCCCCCATGAAGGTCCGGCCGTCCTTGAGGCTGACCTGGACCTGGCTGGCCCCGTCGATGACGTGGTTGTTCGTGACTATGAGTCCACCCCTGTCCAGGACGATCCCTGACCCTTGCCCTTCGAATGGGACCAAGCCGAAGAACCGCCGTTCCAGCCTCGTGCTCGATACGCTGACGATGCTTTCGCTGACCTTCTCCACCGCTTCGGTCACCTGGTGCTCGAAACCTGAAAGTGCCATGGCGAGCCCGTCGCAGGCCGGACTATTGTTGAGTGGCTTCGCACACATGTCGCTCACACCTCGTCTCGCCGACGGGGGCGTCGGCTGCGTCATTCGCCTCGCGCTCTGTGCTGAGGGGGCCCAGGTACACTTTAAAGCAAGCGCGCTCCGCATGAGTTCAGACATGGTTAGCCTAGCCAAGTCAGAGCAACTCGATCAGAAGGTTCTGGACTCCTGCGCGGTCGTGCACCAGACCTGGAACGAGATCACCAGGACCTGGACCTTGCCGACGATTCATATGCTGGGCCAGATAGAGCCGACCAGATTCAACGAGCTGAAACGGCACATAGTAGGGATAAGCGCCACCTCGCTTGCAGAACGCCTCTCGCAGCTGGAGAAGTTCGGGGTCGTGCAGAGGAAGGTGTATGCGGAAGAGAAGCCGAAGATAGAGTATTCCCTCACGGTGAAGGGGCACGAAATCTACAAGATACTGCTGGAGCTGGCTTCGTGGTCGAAGCGCTGGGCCGGAAAGGAGCCGAACAGCAGAGAGTTCCTCGTCCCCACGTGAGACGGTCCCCGTTGCCGCCGGACCTGGAGAGGGGTCCTGGACTCGTCCTCCAGGGGGAGGGGTGAACCCCGACATCCGTATTAACAGGGGAGGGAGCGGAAGTATCCATGGAGAAGTTCACAGTCAATCCAGTCGAAGTGATGAAGCGGTACAGGACGATAGCGGTCGTCGGCGCCTCGAAGAACCCGGAGAAAGAGGCGTTCACCGTCCCCGCCTACCTCCAGGCGCAGGGCTACACAATCATCCCAGTCAATCCTACCGCTGACGTGGTGAACGGGAACAAGGCGTTTCCTACCCTTGCTGGGATTCCTAGGGAGATGGCGGAGAATGTGGAGGTGGTCGACGTGTTCAGGCCGTCGGAGGAGTTCCCCGAGATAGCCAGGCAGGTGGCGGAGATGAAGAAGAGAACAGGACGGCCTTTCGTCTTCTGGGGGCAACTGGGGCTGGAGAACGAGGAGGCGAAGAAAATCCTGTCGGACGCGAAGATAGACTACGTGATGGACAGGTGCATGCGAGTGGAGCACAGGGTCCTGGTTGGATGGAAGTGACCGGAAGGCTCGGTTCTCCACGCAGCCCTGACAGGTAGCCGCTTCGCGCTAGAGGGTGCCCGCGCGCCTGCTTCCAGCTGGTCGTGACTGGTCTGGACAGGGAGGGAGGGTTGATAACGCGTTCCTGCCGTGTGGGTTCGCGTTGTCCTTGCGCCACCCTGCCCGATAACCTGACGGACCGTCTGCCTGGTTGGGGAGGGGTTTGTCTTGAAATGCGCTATCCCATTCCACGGCACGGTCGTGCTCCGACTTTTCCCGTTCGTCGTCTCCGGCGCGACAGCTGAGACACAAGGGCGAGCCCAACTGGGCCGGACGCATGCCGGAATCTCGTCCGCTCGCGCAGGGCTCGACGAGGCCTGAAGGCAGCCGTGGAGCGCCCGGGTCTAGCTCGCAAGATGGCGGCTCGCCGCCTTGCGCCCCCCATCGGCCCCGAGCTCCAGGAAGCAGTGGCGGGTCAGCCTCAACAGTCGGCCCTACGGAAGCCCAAGGCCCTGGCATCAGGCATGGCGGGAGGGACGGACCACCCCCCATGGGACAGACTTATCCGAAACTCACGCGAGGGACGCCGAACTTGGGCATCCAGTACAAGTATGTGGTCCTCATCAACACGACCATAGGCGCGTTCATGGCTGTCCTCGACTCCAACATCGTGCTCATCGCCCTCCCGACCATCACCAAGGACCTCCACGCGACCCCCTTCGAGGCTGTCTGGATCATAATGGGGTATGTCCTGGTGACCGCGTCCCTTTTGATGACGTTCGGGAGGCTCTCGGACATATTCGGGAGGGTGAAGCTCTACAACCTAGGCTTCGCCCTCTTTACCGTCGGCTCCGCCCTGTGCAGCGTCGCGCCGACCGGGCTGGCCCTCGTTGGGTTCAGGCTGGTGCAAGGGTCTGGCGGGGCGCTCATCTTCTCCAACGCCGCCGCACTCCTCACTGACGCGTTCCCAGCCACCGAGCGTGGGAGGGCCCTGGGGCTCAACCAGGTCGCCGGGACAGTCGGGTCCGTCCTCGGCCTGGCGCTCGGCGGGATACTAGCGGGGTCGTTCCTTGGCTGGAGGTCGATATTCTGGATCAACATCCCCTTCGGGACTTTCGCCACCGTCTGGGCTTACTCCAAGCTCAGGGAGCTCTCCGAGCCGCACCGCGGGGAGAGGCTGGACATCCTCGGGAACGTTCTCTTTTCAGGGGGCCTGACGGCGTTCCTCGTCGGCCTGATGCTCGGTGCCCTTGTCGGCTGGGCGCCAGCCTACCTGGGTGTGATGCTAGCGGGGCTGGTCATGGTGGCGTGCTTCGTGGTCGCTGAGACGAAGGTGCGGTATCCGCTGATGGACCTGTCTCTGTTCAAGATCAAGGCGTTCGCCACCGGGATGGCGAGCAACCTTCTCGCCTCGATAGCCAGAGGGGGGGTTTCGCTGGTCCTCGTCTTCTACTTCCAGGGGGTCCTCCTCCTCGACGCCTTCACTGCGGGCCTCTGGCTCATCCCGTTCTCCGTCGCCTTCGTGACGTTCGGCCCTCTGAGCGGCTACCTTTCAGACAAGGCATGGTCAAGGGGGCTGACAACAGGCGGGCTGCTCATCATCTCGGTGGCGATGTTCTGGTTCGGGCTCTTCCCGTTCGGGAACTCCTCCGACTATCTTGAGCTGCTGGTGCCCATGGTGCTGGCGGGGGCGGGCGGCGGCATGTTCGTGGCGCCCAACGTCGCCTCGGTGATGAACGCGACCCCCGCAGCGAGGAGGGGGATAGCATCTGGGATGAACTCGACGCTGTTGAACACAGGCTTCCTGCTCAGCCTCGGGCTCGCGTTCGCCGTGATGGCGACCAGCGTCCCTACATCTGTCCTCCAGGGGATCTTCGCCGGGACCGCCTCTTCAATCTGCCCACCGGCCGGGCCCTGCGCCGTGTTGGAACGGTTCGTCGGGTCGCTGCACAGCGTCTTCTTGATAATGGGCTTCATCAGCCTGTTCGCCGCGGTCCCGGCCTACATGACAAAGAGGCAGAAGGTGGGATACACCTCAGGACGTGGCGTTCCGACCGAGTGACCGCCGGTGAGGCGGCCGGGGCTCACTTCAGGTATTCTTCCAGGATTTCTTCGTTGTTCTCGGCATGGAAGAACACGGGGATGTTCTGGGTGGCCGTAGCCTTGAAGCTGGTCAGGAGCCAGTCTCCGTTCTGGAAGGCGAGGGTCCTTTCCATGAAGGCGTCGTCGATGGCGAATGTGTCCGAGACTAGTTGCCTGTCGTAGGGCCTAGGCATCGTCGACACGAAGTAGCTGTGGAGCTGCTGGAGGGCGTTGGTGTTCAGGTTGGCGACCCTCTGGGTCCCTATCCAGCAGTTGAGATGGTATTTCCTCCCGTGCCTGAGGAGCCGCTCCAGGGCTCGGCTCGACGCGTCCGTGCCGTCTTCCTTCCTGGTGGTCTGGGGGATGAACTCCTGCGCCTCGTCGACTATGAACAGCACCCTGGGGGAGAGGGTGAAGCTCCTCTTGCGCTTCCTGAAGACCTCATTGATGACGTTGGCTGTCTCCAGCCTGGCGTCTTCGGCCTCCGGGAGGTTGATGACGAACACCCTGGGTGAGTCCTTGTCGGTGGAGAGTATCTCCTCTGAGAGCCTGCTCCAGCTGTAGCCTTCCTCCTCCTCTTCCACCTCCGGGATGGACTCCACGATCCGGGCCAGGCTGTCGAAGGCCTTCTTCAGCGCGCTGTTCGCCGGGAGGTCAGCGAGCAACGGTTGGATCTTGCGGATGAGGTCCATTGTCTTGGCGCTGAACCTTGCCTCTATCTCCAGCTTGTTCTCGCGGAGGAACCCCTTGATCAGCTCGATCACCTGGGGGACGAGTATCTTCTGCTGGACCGGCCCGTACTTCTCGTTGAGTGTGTTCGACAGGACCTCGACGAGCCCCTCGTATGTGCTGAACCTCGCTGCGTCCTCCTCCCCGGCCATCCTGGTCTGGAGGAACTCGACCTTCCCTGCCGCAAAGAGCTGTGCGATCTTGGGGAGGAAGTCCTTCTCTCGCCCCGCGAGCGCTTCGGGGGTGGCGTGGCGCTTGAAGTATTCGGCCTCCTGGCTCTTGCTGTCCTTGAACGAGTCGGTGAAGAGGACGCGGCTCGGGAGGCTGTTGAGGACGTCGAGGATGTGAATCCCATATTCTGCCGACACGTCGAAGATCACCACCTTGAGGTCCGGGATAGCGTGGAGGGCCTTCCGTACGACCGTGGCTGTGAGATTGGACTTGCCGCTCCCGGTGAAGGCAAACGTGCCGCTCATGTAGTGGATTAGCTGCTCCAAGTTGACCGAAAACGGTATGGAGCCGTCGGTGAAGCCCAGCAGCTTTCCAAGCGAGTAGTCGTTCGCGTCGCCCCCCCGCGGCCTGAAACAGATGAGCCCCTCTATCGCCTCCTTGCTGAGCAGCCTCACCTGGCTCCCTGTGAGGGGGGCCAGCGCCCCCCTTTCATAGGAGACGCCAGCTGCCGTCGTCCTCATCACGTACCCTATCGGCGCAGCGACTATCTCTATCCATGTGCTCTTCGAGCCCTTCTCCCACTCTTTCTGGATTAGGTCCATGAACTCCGTCCTGATCGCCGCAGGCTGGGAGCGGTCGAGTGTGAGCATCGAGTAGTGCATGGGGTAGACGTCGGCTATCTCGTAGAGCGAGTATGAGCTGCTCGCACCCAGGGCCTGGACGTTCGGGATGGCGACCAGCTGCCCCATTGCGAGTCGCTTGACTACGTTGGGGGTGTATTCTGAGTCGATCCTTGCGGTGCGAAACGTGACGGTCGAGTTGTCTACCGTGGAGCGGGTGGTGGTCGCGATTTCTCTGAGCCTGGCCTTGAACTCGCCGTCCAGGTCGTCGAATGGCTCCATCGTCAGCCCCCCCTCCGTCGTCCCTCTATTTGGCTGCGGTAGTCCCGGAACCGGCGGGAGAAGAGCACCTGCTGGTCAAGGTCAGACTTCGCCATTTCTACCGCCACCGCCCCGAGGTAGGCCTGGCGGGTCTCCTCCAGAATCGACTTGGCCTTCTTGTCGGCGAGAAAGAGCGGATAGTTGTGCCCCAGGGCTTCGGGGATCACCTCTTGCGCCATCTTGGTCAGCATGGCCATCACCATGTTTGTGAGGTCGGAGCCTCTTCGGAAGTGGAGCACCGGGTGGATCCTGACGTCTGCCGGGCCGTCCTTGTTGAACAGTGTGACCTCGTCCCAGTGGTCGTAGCCCGGGTAGACGGGCCTGTCATAGGTGAAGACGTGGCTCCGCACGCTGGGGGTCGACTCGCTGCTCCACAGCTGGACGTAAGATTTCAGATAGACCCTCTCCTGATAGATGACGTTCTCGAAGGCGCCGTTCACGCGGGCCTCCCCGGCGGCCAGGCTGGGGTCGTCCTTGGGGGCCATGGTCCTGAAGGAAGCGTCGATCTCCGGGGTGTACCACGGCGTCGGGATGGTCGCGGCGTTGACGACGCTGTTCGTCTGCAGGAGCATCTTGTCGCTGTTGAAGTTGGGGAACATCTCTGATTCGATCAGCCCGGCAGTGAACAGGATGGGGACGACCGCCTTGACCAGCTCGAAGGCGTTGGTGTCTTTGATGAACCCGATAGGGAGGACTCTGTCCGACCAGGCTTCCCTGACGAGAGCCCTGATCAGGACGAGGACCATGAAGTCGAGGTCGTCAGCGGTGACCCACCGCTCCGACCCCCCGTTCTTCACACGGAGGGGATGCCCCCCTTCTGGGGCGAACACGTGGCTTGCGACGGCGAGGGTTGCCGCGAGCACCCGGTCCCAGTAGTGCGAGGCTCCCGGCCTGAGCTTGAAGGCCGGAGAGGTCTGCTCGAAGCCCCCGAACTGGCCGTCGAGCTCGAGGAGGTCCTCGTGCAGCCTTTCAGTCCATTTGGGATCGGCCCCCAAGCGGGCGATGAGTTCGCCAGGGGTGAGAGCTTCGCCGCCGAAGAGCGCGGAGACGGCCGCAAACTTCAGAAGCTGGCTCCTCGGCGTTGGGGTGGCGAGTTGGTCGTTGGGGAGGAGCATCCGTGCAAGCTCGAGGTCGAGCGCTGTGACCTTGCCATACGGCGTATCCAGCCCTTCCAGGATGCATCGCCTGTCCTTTATCAGGTCCCTGGTGCTCCAGACCAGGTGGGCGACGTCCCCTGCCATGGTCCTGTCAACCAGGACTATCTTCCTTGCAGGGTCGCCCAGGACGCCCCGGAAGGCGAGGTAGTATTCGGCCATGTGCATCAGGGCGTTCGGCAGCCGCTCCGGGTCGACCTCCATGCCCGACTCGCGCCTCTGGCCGAACACATGTGCGGCGTCCTCTTCCGACAATGGGATCGCCGCGGAGGCCGAAAGGCCACCGTCGGTAGCGCGTGGGGTCCCCACCTCGACCCCGCCCGCCCGGAAGGTCACCGTCCCCGCGTAAGCGAAGGCGCCGACGTAGAAAACGATGAGGTCGAGCTGCTGGTCCATCGAGTTGGTCCCGTCGATGGCGACGTAACCGACCGTATCGCTCCCGAAGAAGCGCTCAGCAGTCGACGCGGCCCGCTTGTAGTCCACCCCGAACCTGAGAAGCGCCCTTATCTCCGGGGCGCATCCCTCTAGCGCCCGCATCTTGGCCTTGAAGGAGTCGAGGAGGAAGCGTGTGGAGGCCTGCACCCCGGCGATGGTCCTGGACTCTGCACCCGCGGCGTCGGCACCAGACAATGGCTCGGCGTGAAGGACAAAGAGTTTAAACTTTGGATGAGGGCCGAAGGTGAGAGGAGGGGCTCCTGCGAAAGTGACGAGACAACCCTTATTGGGTGTGAGGGGACCGACGCACCGATGAAGTTCACGCTAGAACACAAGCTTCCCAGGCGGCTGAGGTACGCCAGGATATACTTCGAAGCAGGTCCTACCTCTGTCCTCTTTTCGCTCGATGGCGCCAGCGCTGACTGGCACGCGAGCATCGGGAAGAAACGGAGCGTCGGTATGACCGACCCCGAGTATGCCAGGTTCAGGGCTTTAGTCCCGGCGGTGGAGCTTCTGCACTCCGACGGAGAGAGGGTGCTAATCAGAGACTCGGCAGGATATGAAGAACTTTGGGAGAAGCCCCACTGGACTCTCGAAGGAGCCCGAAAGAGGAAGGGCTAGGGGGCCGGGGGGGACGGGCCCGGTGTTGCGCTGGACCCCTGCGGAGCACCCCCCGCTAGGACTCCAATGGCGTTGCCGCCTGCGGGGGTTTCGCATTTCTGGTCGCGTTCAACACGATTATGCGAAGGACATCTTAAATCGGAAAGATGTGGGTTCGGTTCTCGTATGGAGAGGCTAGTATTGCTTCCGAGTGACGCCCTGGAGGCTGCGACGCAGATCATCGACACTGCGGAGGCGAAGGGGGTCCGTCTCAGGCTCCTCGGGGGCCTTGCATTCAAGAAACTCTGCGCAAGTTCCAGAGACCCGCGCTACTTCAGAGAGAACAAGGACATCGACCTCATGGGGAGGCGGGAGGACTCGCACGTCATAATGAAAGTGTTGGAAGACATCGGTTACAAGCCCAGAGAGCTCTTCAACAAGCTGAACATGGGACAGAGGCTGATCTACTATGACATGACGAACAGGAGGAGGGTGGACCTGTTCCTGGACGAGTTCGTCATGTGCCACAAGTTCAACTTCAAGGAGAGCATCCTGGCCGGGACATACACACTGCCGATCACGCAGCTCCTGATGACCAAGCTGCAGGTCGTGGAGAAGACCGACAAAGAGTACAAGGACATGGTGGTCGCTTTCCGCGACTTCGACGTGACTTCCGGGCCGGATGGCATCAGGGGGGACGAGATAGCCGAGCTTTGCTCCAAGGATTGGGGCATCTACACGACGTTCCGGAAGACACTCGAGGCGGTGATGGCCAAAGCGCCTGAGTTGGCTGGGGAAGACGCCGACCTGGTCCGCTCGCGTGTCCAGAAGCTCATGGCAATGATGGAAGCCGCTCCGAAGAGCTTCGGGTGGAGGATGCGGGCGAGGGTAGGCGAGAGGACGAAGTGGTATGACCTCCCTGACTCCGACGGCGACGCCATGTTGAAGTAGGTCAAGCCTTCCTGAGGCGGAGGACCGCGCCCCCTTCTCTCCCGACACCATAGTAGACCTTGGCGTCAGAGACCCTCAACTCGCTCCCCACCCCAGCGACCGTCAGATCCACAGCCTGGCTCGGAACCCCCTCGAGCACCAGGGTCAGCTTGGAGCCTTCGCTCACCTGCAGACGCTCTGCCATCTCGGATGTGAGGAATACCCCGTCCCCCTTGTCGTCGAACTCCAGATTCACACGGTCCCCCCGGTACCGTGTAGCCCCCACGAAGCCGTCTTCGGTGAACGAAGACACGTCAACGACGAAGACGAGCTCCTCACCGGCTCCGCCCGGCCCCGGCGCGCTGCTAGGGCTCTTCTTCAGCCCCGTCGTCTTCCTCGAGCTCAATCGGTATCTCCTCCTCCACTATCTTCTCGCCGTTCTCCCCCGTGAGGTCCTCGATGGGGTACCAGTGGCTACGACCGTCGAGTTTCTTCATCTCGACCTCGCAGAACCCGACGAGGGTGCGGCCGGTCATTATCCCGGCTCTCGCGCCGTCCCCTATCGCGACTTTCTTGACGTCGACCGACTCGTCCCCGAAGATCGCCTCGCGCCTGGCGTTGACCATGACCTTGAGCCCCTTCGACGGCTTCAGCTCCATCAGTCGCGCGGGGAGCGGCGGTTACTTAAATCCTAAACGACTGGATTTCGCGGAGAAGCTTCCTTGTCTCTGCCGCGATGTCTGAGACTTTCATAGGCTCTTTGTTCTTCAATGCGAACGAAGAAGCGAGGAGGGCCACCCCCGCCACGCCTGTCACAGGGTCAGGGGCGGCGATTAGTGCTATCCCGGCCTTCTTCATTGTCGATGACGGGGACTTCGGCTTCGTGAGCCCTTCGACGTGCCGCGCCAGGTTGGACGCCTCAGTCTTCCTCGCGACTTCGGACTTCACCTCTGCGACGCGGCGGAGAGACTTCGCCGCGCTCTGCAACACCCTCTTGTCTTGCGACACTCCGCGTGCGTTCGGGGCCGAGCGCGTTAACTCGTCTGGTCAAATCGCGTTGCCGATTCGCTAAATTAAAGACCAGGGCAGAGCGATGTAGGCGCGTGCCGAGGCTCCTGAGCCTGGGTGAAATTGACGCCAGGCTGACGAGGTTGGACGGATGGAAGAGGGACGAGAGTTTCATCACCAAGACGTACGAGTTCGAAGAGTTCATGGACGGGATAGAGTTCATCCGCAGGGTCGCGAGGGTGGCCGAGCGGCAGGAGCACCATCCGGACATTCACGTGAGATACACGAAGGTGACTCTGGCCATTCAGACCCATTCCGCCGGCGGGGTCACAGCTTTGGACTTCGGCCTCGCAGAGGCGATTGAAGGCCTAGTCCGCGCCAAGCAGACTAGGAGGCGCAGGCAGGGAGGACCCCCCTCCCATGTGGGGGACCGTTCCAAGTAACACTAATATACCACAGGTTGTATACCGTCCCAAGATTCGATATGTCGACGACCGCTATTCCAGCCGTTACCCAGTCGGGGCAGCCCGTCCTGATTCTTAAGGAGGGGTCTAGCCAGAGCAGAGGAAGAGATGCACAGAGGAACAACATCTCCGCTGCCAAGCTGATCTCCGAGATTGTGAGGACATCCATCGGCCCGCGTGGCATGGACAAGATGCTCGTTGATTCCTTGGGCGACGTCACCATCACCAACGACGGCGCGACGATGCTGAAGGAGATAGACGTGCAGCACCCGGCGGCCAAGATGCTGGTGGAAGTCTCGAAGACCACCGACAACGAGGTAGGTGACGGCACGACCTCTGCCGTCGTGCTCGCGGGGGCCCTCCTCGAGAAGGCGGAAGAGCTCCTGGACAAGGACGTGCATCCTACCGTGATCGTCGACGGGTACTCGAAGGCGTCGCGTAAGGCGATAGACGCGCTGGAAGCGGTTGCCGAGAAGGTCACGCCTGACAACAAGGAGTGGCTCACGAAGGTCGCACGGACAAGCATGCAGACCAAGCTGGTCTCCAAAGAAGCTCAGGACCTTGCCGAGCTGGTTGTGGACGCCACTCTCTCGGTCGCGGAGAAGACGGAGAACGGATACCGGGTCGACATCGACAACATAAAGGTCGAGAAGAAACCCGGAGGCTCTCTCAAAGACACAAGGTTGATCAAGGGGATCGTCCTCGACAAGGAGGTAGTCCATTCAGGGATGCCGAAGGTGGTGGAGAAGGCCAAGATTGCGCTGATCAGCGCACCCTTCGAGATAGAGAAGACCGAGTTCGACGCGAAGCTCAACATCAACGACCCGACCATGATGAAGAAGTTCCTGGACGAGGAGACAAAGATGCTGAAGGGGATGGTCGACAAGATAGCGGCGGTAGGCGCCAACGTGGTGGTCTGCCAGAAGGGCATCGACGACATCGCCCAGCACTACCTCGCAAAGGCAGGGATTCTTGCCGTGAGGAGGGCGAAGGAGTCAGACATGACCAAGCTCGCCAAGGCAACGGGTGGGAGGGTTGTGAACAACTTCGAAGACCTCTCGGCGGCTGACCTGGGCTACGCAGCGCACGTCGAAGAAAGGAAGGTAGAGGAGGACAGGTGGGTCTTCATCGAAGAGGCGAAGAACCCGAAGGCTGTGACCATCCTTGTGAGGGGTGGGACCCAGCGCATAGTCGATGAAGGCGAAAGGTCCCTCCATGACGCGCTGATGGTGACGAAGGACGTCATAGAAAGGCCCGCTATCGTCGCGGGCGGAGGCGCCGCCGAGGCAGAGGCCGCGTCGCAGGTCCTGAAGTGGGCGGACAAGCTGTCAGGTAGGGAGCAGTTGGCCGCGCAGAAGTTCGCCGAAGCGCTCGAGGCGATCCCGCTCGCCCTTGCCCTAAACGCGGGGATGGACCCGATCGACGCCCAGGTGGAGTTCAGGGCCAAGCACGCCACGGAGAACGGCAAGTGGTACGGCGTAGAAGCCGCTGACGCGAAGATCAAGGACATGTATCAGCGCCAGGTCTTCGAACCTCTGGCGGTCAAGGTCCAGGTCATCAGGTCGGCCACGGAAGCCGCTTCGATGATACTGAGGATAGACGACGTCATCGCCGCAGGGAAGTCGAAGGCACCTGCCACTCCCCCAGGCGGAGGAGGAGGGATGGGCGGTGAGGGCGGCGACTTCGACTAGGCCTGACCTCGCCAACCCTTAATAGTAGAACCTCCCTCTTCGGGAGACGATGCAGGCAGAGGAACACCCCGCAACCGCCGAGAAGATACTTCAGGTGGCCTCCCGGATGTTCGCGGCGAGGGGTTTCGCCAACGTCTCCGTCAGAGACATCTGCAAGGACGCGGAGACCACTGCCCCTGTAATCTATTATTACTACGGGAGCAAGAAGGGGCTCTTCGATGCGGTGGTCCGCAGGCAGATCTCCATGCAGGATTTCATAGGGAAGCTGTCGCACGCGTCGAAGGCGGCCGACCCAAGGGACGGGCTGGAGTCGTTCATATCGACGTACCTGACGAAGTTCCCTGAGCACACCTTCGACATGGGACTCTACATGCGCGACTCTGCGACACTCGACAAGCAGAGCGCCGAAAGGGTGTCCCAGGACCTGGAGAAGATCAAAGGCATCGCCGCCACGATGATCGAGAGGGCCATGGCCAGCGGGTTCTTCCGCAGGACCGACTCGGTACTGGCCGTCGACTGTCTGCTGGGGATGCTCAACCGGGTGATCTTCCAGCATATCCACTTCGCCAAGAGCCAGGACAGGGAGGCATACAGCAGGTTCGTTGCCGACTTCTTCTTCCGTGCGATGAAGTGACTAGAGGTCTACGACGACCCGCTCCGGGATTATCTCCACGGAGACGCGAGGCTCC
Organism: archaeon; assembly: GCA_021800855.1. Classification (GTDB taxonomy): domain Archaea; phylum Thermoproteota; class Nitrososphaeria; order Nitrososphaerales; family Gagatemarchaeaceae; genus UBA183. Next base: position 15,396 of record JAJYYP010000013.1, read on the forward strand.
TTCCAGAACCGCGTCCTAGCCGCCTTGGTCCCGGCCTCCTTGCCTGTGTATCTGACGGCCAGCCTCTCGATATCCTTCATGGTGTTCCTCTCCTTGGCGACCCTCGCCGTCCCGAAGATGACCACGTAGGGATAGCCGTCGTCGACCAGGAAGCAGACCCTGCCGTCACGTTTCATGTTCCTATACTTCACCCTTGTAGTGGTTGTGTTGACCACGAGCCTGTCGCCCTCTCGCATGTACCAGATGGGAGTGACTTGAGGAGAACCGTCTGCCATTATAGTGGCGAGCTTGCCGATGTGGACGCCGTCGAGGAACTTCCTGACACGAGGCGTGAGTGAGCCCATGGAACGTCTGCCGGACGCGGGCTATATCTAGTTCGCTACGTCGAGGGGCTTGAACCTCTCGACTGTCTCTGCGAGCTCGCCACCTAGGCGCCTCTGCCACTCCTCGAACCCCTGCGGGGTCGACGGGTATGCCAGGTTGATCTCCACAAGCGCCGCGCTCTTCTTCACAGTGTACCTCAGGCCCCTTGCCAAGGACAGCTCCCCCAACACGCGGTACCACATGGCTGGGTTCATGAACCTGGCTCGGTTGAACTCGGGGTGCTTCCTCTCAGTGATCGCGGCGACATCGTCTTCCGAAAGGAAGTGCTTCATCCCGTAGTTGATCTGGTCGTTGGTGACGGTCTGGAGGTACCTCCTGAGGACCTCAAAGCTCGCCATCGGATAGCCGTGGGTGTTCATGTACTCCACGTTGTACTTCCAGAGGCCGGCCTCGCTGGTGTCACCGGCTTCCAGAGCCTCGGCCACCACCTTCCCGAGTATGGTCCCGCCGTAGATTGACGGGCTGATCCCCCCTGCATCGATCGGCCTCGGCATCCACGCGGCGTCGCCAACGACGGCGAACCCGTTGGCCACCATGCAGTCGTTGTGTCGCCTCACAGGGACCTGCCAGTTCCCCTTCGTGTTTCCCGCGTTCGCGTCATCAGAGGGCTGAGCGTAACCCTTGATCACGGGGTTCTCGGCGAGGTACTTGTCGATGAGCGTCTGGAGGTTGTCATTGAGGCCGAAGCGCCTGTTCCGCCTGACTAACCCCGAGTGGGACACCCCGAGACCGATGTTCACCTTCTTCTTGCCCTTTGGGAAGACCCACGCGTACCCCGCGGGGGCGATGAACTGGTCGAGGTGTATGATACAGTAGTCGGGCGAGAAGAACGAGGGCTGGTCCGCAGCTGGCTCGAAGTCCAGGATGTACCTGCCTGTCCCTACCACGTCGTCCGGGTCGATCTCCTTTTCGATCTTAGACGGGATGGGCATGAACCGCCTCAGCGTCGAAGATGAGCCGGTGGCGTCGATGACGACCTTGGCGGCCAGTGTGAAAGCGGAACCGTCCACCTTCCTCCCTGAGACTCCTGTGATGCTCCCGTCCTCTGCAAGCAGCCGCTCAGCGGTCGCTCCGAACATGAAGTCGGCGCCGTTCTTCCTGGCGTCTTTGACCTGCCTCCTCGGCGCGAGCTTGCGGTTAAAGAGGTACCCTTCGCCTTCGAATAGGACCTTCGTCTTCCTGTCTGGGGAGTAGACATAGACCCCTTTGACGGGGTGCTCCAGCTCAGGAGGACCGTATCGGATACCGATGTGCTCCTCGAGGTAGTCCAACGAGCGCTTGCTTGTGGCGTCCCCGCAGGTCCAGCCGTTGTTGGTCTTCTTGCCCGGCTCGTCCTCCTTGTTCCTGTCGACGACGAGTATCCGCGCCTTCCCCTTCGAGTGGTACCCGATGGAGGCGGCTGTTATCAGACCTGCCATCCCTCCGCCCGCTATGATGACGTCGTAGTCTGTCTTCCCAGGCAACAGTAGTCGTGAACGCTACTAAAATGCTATATAAGAGCTTTGCCGTCCCTTAGCCCCGTGCGCAGGAACGACGTCATAAGCGAGCTGCAGGACCTGGGGCTCACGAGCTACGAGGCCAGGTGCTACGTCGCATTGGCGTCTTTGGGGCCCGCCGACCCGGGGAAGGTGGCCGCCGACGCCGACATCCCCAAGCCGAGCGCGTACACCGCGCTGAGGGTGCTCGCATCGAAAGGGTGGGCAGACCTGGTGGTGAAGAAGCCGGCGACGTACAGGGCGAAGGAGCCTGCGAGCGTCAAAGCGATGGTCGAGTCGAAGGTCGAGGAGACGTTCGACGCCCTGGACAGGCTTTACAGCCCCCAACCCGCGCAGGAAGCCGAGCTTGTATACACGGTCAGGGGGAGCGAGAGGGTCCGCGCCAAGGTGTACGAGCTCCTCAGGGGGGCGAGGGAGACGGTTGTCATCGTATCGCCCACGATGGGGTTGCAGGACGCGAAGACGATGGAGCTCCTCTCGGAGGCGGTGGACAGAGGTGTCAGAGTGAGGGCGATATGCGACGAGGGAGCGGTGGGACTCCTCCCCCCCGGTGTGGGGATAAGGATGGGGAACCAGGTAGCGTTCGACCTGCTCGTTGACGACAAGGTGGCGCTCATCGGCCTCCCGGATCATTCTGCCTGCGGGTGGATAGACAGCCCCGCTGTGGCCAGCCACTTCAAGCAGTTCATCGAGCTCCTATGGAGCACTTCCTCCCCTCTGTAGCGCCGCGCTCTGACGGGACGCCTATGCGGGGAGAACCCAGCCTATTCGCTTGTGAAGATCGACTGGTCGGCGCTGCTGGTCGGAACCTCAGGGAGGGAGTCGGCCATGCGCTTCTCAGCCACCGCAGAGGCTTCGGCGAGGATCCTGTTGGCTTCCTCGCTGTTCTCAGCCTGGTAGAAGGTGGTCCCGGTTATCTGGCCTACGTCCACCATTATGGAGTTGAGCTGCGCGCCTATCTCGCCAAGCGTCCCCTGGGCGTCTGGCATCGCCTCGCCCAACGTGGCGCGGACGTTCTTGATCACTCCGATCGCTGGGGCTATGGTGGATGCGAAGTCGCCTATCTCGGTGACTGTCTGGAGCCGGGTGTTGATCTGCTCCAGGGCTATCCTCGACTGGGTCACAATCTTCTCCATCTTGCGGACTTCTGCGAGCTCGTTGGAGTATGCTTTGCTCGATTCCTGGTCGTGTGCCTGGACGGCGGTGACCGTCTTCTTGAATATAGCACTCTCCCGCTGTTTGAGCCTGCCCATGGCCTGGTCCAGGCGGCCGACTTCCTTTGTAAGCTGGTCCGCGGCCTTCTGTATCTGTGGGCGCATTGGCGGGGGTCCGCGGACCGTCTCGCGGACCATCTTCCCGAATGGCTCCTTCGCCTGCGTCGTCCAACCCTTCTCGAACTTGCTGCTCAACCTGAGTCCCGGGTCCGACGTCGCGGGCTGGGGACATGACCGACCCAGGCAATTAGCGTTGACACTGTGCTTAACGATTCGCACATGGCCCAAGCGAAAAAGCACGGAGGAGCTCGCTACTGTATCTTGAAGCGGTTGGCCACCTTCACGATGAGAAAGACCACGAAGGCTACGATGATGAAGGTGATGACGGCTATGAGGAAGCCGCCGATCTGGAAGTTCTGCCTTGCGTATTTCACAGAGTAGGTGGCTAGGTTGCCTATGCTGCTCAGGGGTATGCCTATGGCTGGAAGTATCAGGTCTGCGACCAGGGCCTGGACCAGGCTCCCGAGATAGACTCCGAGGATGAAGGCCACGGCGAGCCCGAGGACCTTGTAGTTGCTGAGGAAAGCCTTGAACTCCGCTGCCGTCCCCTTTGGGGGAGGCGGAGCTGGCGGAGCTGGCTTGGGTGTTAGGAGCTCCCTTATCTTCTGAAGTTCGGCGATGATCTCCTTGTCGGAGGACATCGCGCGGTCTGCACTTTCCGCGGGCTTTAGGGTTGTCTGCCGACGCTAGTCGCTTCACCCCGTGGAGACAGCAGCGCGTAAGCTCGCTTACGGTTAATTCTAGAACACACCAACCCTCGCACTGGGGCGCTGATGGGAGAGAACACCCGGCGGACGGAGACGAGGCAGGGTTACATCTATGCATTCTTGGGCTCTATCTGCGCAGGCTCGGTGTCGGCGCTGACCAAGATCTCTCTCGCGAGTAACGGGCCGCTCGTGGTCACCGGCGTCACGTTCCTCCTCTCCGGGCTCATCCTGCTGCTGTACCAGCCCAGGAGGAGGCCTCAGCCTGGGAGCTACAGATACCTCGTGTTCTTCGGGCTCGTGGGGGCGGGCCTCGCTCCGCTGATGTACACCCTGGGCCTGAGCCAGACCACCGTCGTGAACGCGTCGCTCCTCGCCAACGGCGAAGTCCTGTTTACCACGGTGATCGCCTTCGCCATCTTTGGAGAGAGGCTGGGGCGGGGTCAGGCCGCCCGGGGACTGCTCATCGTGGCGGGGCTCCTGGTGGTCTCGACCAACCTTGACCTTTCCCACATCGCGTTCCTCCAAGGGCTGGCCGGGAACCTACTGATCCTCGGCTCCGGGGCCGGGTGGGCGATAGAGAACAACATAATCGTACTCGCGACGAGGAAGTTCGACACGACCCTCCTGAGCAAGTTCCGCAACCTCATCGGAGGGTGTGTCTTGACCGCCGTATTCCTAGTCGGGGGGCTCCCCTTCGGGTTCTCGGCCTACTCCTCCGTCGTCATGCTCCTGTTGGCGCTCGCGGTCTCCGGTGCGACTGTTTTGTTCATCGCAGCGGTCAAGCGGCTCGGGGCGATCAGGATGCTTCTTGTGTGGTCCACGTCCACGCTGTTCGGCGCGTTCTTCGGGCTCACCATCCTAGGGGAGCAGATCACGGCCGTCCAGGTCTTAGGCGGGGCGCTGATATTGCTTGGCGTCTATCTCTTCAGGAGGAGCGAGAGATTCCCGGAGGCCGAGCCCTTCGTCCCGCCGGTCGGGGAGCTGTGACAGCCTCCGCGGGGAGCAATCCGTCGCAGCGCAGGGGGCCCTATCGGTCCGCTTCCACGGGCCAGTAGTTCAGACTCCAATAGATCACCGGGATGTCGGCCACGTGGACGTTCCTCAACAGGTGCGGCAGGGCCCTGAGGTTCTTCGCCGAAGGCACCCCGATTTTCAGCCGGTAAGGGCGGGGGGAGCCGTCGCTGACTATGTAGTATGACATCTCCCCCCTGGCGGCCTCTGTCCTGGAGTACACCTCCCCCGCTGGGACCCTCGGCTGTGGGCCGAGCTTGAGGCGCACCGGGCCCTGGGGGAGTCCTTTGAGCGCCTGCCTGATTATCTTTACCGATTCGCGCATGTCAAGCAGCGCGACGTAAGCCCGGGCCCACGAGTCACCCTGCGTGAGCACAGGCGTCTTGAACTCGAAGTCCTGATAGGAGCTGTAGGGTTCGTCCTTGCGCACGTCGAGGGCGAGCCCGGAGGCCCTTGCTACTGTCCCCGTCGCGCCGAAGGCGATGGCGTCATCCCTAGACAGGACGCCGACGCCGTCCGACCTCTGGTGGACCATGGGGTTGTCGTAGAATATCTTCTCATACTCGTCCATGCGCTTCTCGAACCAGTCGCATGTCTTCAGGCCCTTCTCGATTGCGAAGTCAGGGATGTCATTCCTCACCCCGCCAGGGATGATGTAGGCGAAGGTCACCCTCGCCCCAGCTATCCTCTCGCCGAGGTCGATCCAAAAGTCCCTGTCGCCCATGCACCAGGTGATCATCGTCGTGTGACCCAGGAAGAGCCCCTGGATGGCGATGAAGTACATGTGGGAGATGATGCGGTTGATTTCAGACATGATGACCCTGAGGTACTGGCCTCTGGGGGGGATCTTGCTGTTCATGAGCTCGTCGACCCCCAGGGAGTAGGCGAAGAGTATGTTCGAGCTGTCGAGTATCACAGGGCGCTCCAGGTGTGGCACGTTCTGGATGTAGTTCCTGTACTCCCCCATCTTCTCCTCCCCCCTGTGGACATACCCTGCGTCTGGGAGGGCCTTTACTACGTAGTCGCCGTCCAGCCAGAGCCTGATGCGAAAGTGGCCTGCCCCCGGATGCTGGGGGCCCAGAGAGACGGCCATAATCCGGTCGGCGTCGGGTGAGTACTCGCTCTCGAGGGCCATTTTCATCTACCCGGTGAAACGTAGTCCTTGCGGAGGGGAGGCAGGTCGTTCCAGTCCTCAGGGAGGAAGAGGTGGCTCTGGTCGGGGTGCCCCTGGAAGTTGAGCCCGAACATCTCGTGCGTCTCGCGCTCGTGGTACTCGGCGCCTCTCCATACATCGATCAGGGTCGGGACCACTGGGTCGTCTCTGGGGACGCTCTCGGAGAGGGCCAGGACGAACCCCTCCTGCCCCGGCGTCGTGGAACCGACGAAGTAGACTACTTCCAGAGAGCTCTTCGCGATCCAGTCGACCCCGCTCACCGTGCCGATGTGGTCAAACCCTAGAGAATCTCTGGCGAAGAACGCCACGTCCTTTATGATGCCTAGCGGGACTGATACTTTCAGCCGGCGCGGCTTCACCCACTCCAGCTTAGACCCGGGGTACTTCGACGTTATCCTGCCGGCGATGTCTTTCGCCCTGTCCAGGTCAGGATTAGGCGCAACAGGTGCTGCCGCCGAAGACGGGTTGGAAGGGACCTTGGCCTGCTGCGGAGAGGCTCCCACCTGTGGAGGGGCGGGGGTGGCTGGCTCGCTGGCCTTGCTCGTGGGCTTCACCTTCCGCTCAGCGTGGGCATCCTCCTGATCTTTTCCTGCAGGAGGACTATCCCTTGAATCAGCGCCTCCGCCCTCGGAGGGCAGCCCGGCACGTACACATCTACCGGTATGATGTCGTCGATGCCCCTGAGGACGTTGTAGGAGTCGAAGTATAGCCCCCCCGTTATCGAGCACGCCCCCATGGCGATCACCCACTTCGGCTCCGCCATCTGGTCGTAGATGAGCTTCAGCCTTGGGGCCAACTTCCTGGTCACCGTCCCCATCACTATGATGAGGTCGCAGGCTCGGAGGGAGCCGAAGGCCTCCAGGGTGCCGAAACGTTCTATGTCGAAACGAGACCCTGCAGCCGCCCCCACCTCGACGGAGCAACAAGCCGTCTCCAGGTGGACCGGCCAGAGTGAGTAAAGACGCCCCCAGTTTGCCAGGTAGCGGAGAGGATCTCCGATGGCGTACTGAAGGACGTCGTCTATCTTCCCCACTAAGACCTGGAAAGTCCCAGCCTTCTGCCCCCCGGCGACTACCATAACTCTCTCTTCCCCGCCAGGACCAGGGCGAAGCCCATTGGGACGAAGAGCATCCCCATGAAGAGAGTCATCGTCCAATCTGAAGACAGCCCCAGGGCGAGGGGTTTGTAGGCAGCCGCCCAGGCGTATAGGAACATGGAAAGGACGTCGAAAACTATGAACATGAGCAGGTAGGCGTAGTACTGCATCATGAAGTGCATCTTGCCGGCTCCCTGGGGGACTTGGCCCGCCTCGAAGGGTAAGTTCTTGATAGGGTTGGGTCGCCGTGGTGCGAACAGACGCGGGATTATGATGACCACCCCCGTGAGCCCCACTGCGACGAGTGCCATCACGAAGATTGTCCCTATGTCACCAAAGAGAGCCATTTTCGAAGTTCAGGACGCCTTTACGTTATTTAAGATTGGTGGGGCAGCAACCACACTTTCCATTGGATGCGTGGATATGCAGCCAATGAAGGTCTACGCCGAGGCGCTTTGTATGTCGTGGAGACCAGATACCCTGCGAAGAGGAATGGAGTACGGAAATTGTAGCGACCTGTCGCAGGGGTAGGGTGGAGGCGGCTTTGGCTCGCTTTCGGCGCAGGAAGGGATCCATGAGCTAGACCTTTGCCTAATCGATGCCGTGGACCTCTTCATCCTCTTCCCTGAGGAACGACCTGAGGAGCTTCCCCTCGCGGAAGAAGTCTCTGATCGAGAGGACGCCGAAAAGAGTCCCATCGTCGTTCTCCACTACCAAGTGCCGTATTCCGTTTTCCACCATCAGCCTGACCGCTGTAGAGGGCCGATCTGACCGCTTGACGCTGATCAGCTTCTTGGTCGACACGGCGTCCAGTCGCCCCGAAAGGGCCACCCCCTTTGCCACCGCCCTGACCACGTCCCTTTCAGAGAGGACTGCCTCAGCCCTTACAGGGCTTACAGAAGACGCAACCACCAGGAGTCCGATCTTCTCTCGGGCGAAGACCTCCGCTGCCTGCTTTATCGTGGCGCCAGGGCTTATTGTCACGGGCCTCCGCTTGACCAGAGCCTCGACCCTCAAGGCCGCGCCCCCTTGAAGGCGCGATTTTCCATGGGGACGTATGGGGTGAGCTGCGGGCCTACATAGTCTGCGATGGGTCTGATTATCCTGTTGTCGGAATATTGTTCCATGACGTGGGCGAGCCATCCTGGAGCTCGGCCTATGGCGAACACAGGGGTGAAGAGGTAAGGAGGAACCCCTATGTGGTTGAAGGCGAGCCCGGAGAAGAGGTCGACGTTCGGGTAAAGGTTCTTCTCCTTCAGGAGGATGGCCTCGGTCCGCTGGATGATCTCCAGCGACTCCCTCTCCTTCGACGTCCGCGCGAAGTGCTCCGCCATGTCGCTCAGAATCTTCGCCCGGGGGTCCATGGTCTTGTAGACCCTGTGGCCGAAGCCGTTGATCTTCGCCTTGCTGGCCAGCTTCCCGTGTATGTAGGCGTCCACCTTGGCTGGGGTGCCTATCTCGGTGGTCATCTCGACCACCTTCTCGTTCGCACCGCCGTGAAGAGGTCCCTTCAGAGCTCCTACCGCGCCGGTGATGGCGGAGTATATGTCTGAGAGGGTCGAAGCTATGACCCGGGCGGTGAATGTCGACGCGTTGAACTCGTGGTCTGCATGGAGTATCAACAGGACGTCCATCAGCTTCGAGTCCTCTTCGGAAGGGGCCTTGCCTGACAGCATATAGAGGAAGTTGGCCGCGAAAGAGAGGTCTTCGCGCGGGACGACCATCTCCAGGTCGTGCTTGTGCCTGTGAATCGCAGCCACTATCGTCCCCATCTTCGCCGCTATGGACATAGCCTTCTCCTGTTGCGAATACATGGGGTCGTCGAAGACGCCGAGAGCGGCGACGCCTACCCTAAGCGCGTCCATGGTGTCACAGTTCTGGGGGAGGGTGGTGAGGATTGACGCCAGCTCTCGTGGTATCGCGCGCTTTGCGCTGAGCTCTTCGGTGAAACCCTTGAGCTCGTTCACCGTCGGGAGATGGCCATTCCAGAGGAGGAACGCAGTCTCCTCGAAACTTGAGTTGGCTGCGAGGTCTGCGATGTCATAGCCGCGGTAGAGCAGGCGTCCCTCGTGCCCGTCGATGAAGGTGATAGAGCTCTTCCCCGCTACGACGTCTTCGAGTCCCCTCGCCTGGGTGGTCAGGCGCTGGATGATCTGGTCCATGGTTTCCGAATATTTGCCGAGGGCTGCGAGTTTGGAATAGGTGTCCCTCGACAGCTTCACAGTCGTGGATTCGGCTTCTGGATTCTTTGGCATCGGCATGACAGTGGTATAATCAATATCTTCAGTATATTAGGGTTTAGCCTGGTGCGAAGTTGAGAACTGGGGGCCGACAGGTAAAAAGAGCACCCATGTTAGGGAAGAGATGTGTCTTCTCTAGCCAGAGTGGCCGTCGTGGGCACCGGGGTGGCAGGGGCATACCTGCTCAACCGACTCCCGGCCGGCGTAGAGGCAGAGGCTTTCGAGATGCGGACGGAGAAGAACTGGTACACGGTGTGCGCCTGGGGGACCAGCCAGCCTTTCATCTCGGACCTGGTAAAGCAGGCGGGGTTCAACTTTGGCGACTACGTCCTGCACAGGGGAAGGAAGATGCGCGTGGACCTTGGAGACGAGGAGGTCGCCATCCCTCTCAAGGGGCTCGTCACCTACGACAAGCACAAGCTCACGGAGGACATGCTGAAGGGGAAGAAGGTGCACTGGGGGGCGCAGGTCAATGGGGCCAACGTGGACTTCAGGAGGTTCGACCACGTGGTGGACGCCACCGGCCTGCACAGGTCGCTCCTCCCGAAGGTCCAGGGCGACATGGTGATACCTACGCTCGAGTACCAGGTGAAGTCCAAGGAACTCCCCTACGATGACTTCGTGATCAAGCCGTACCCAGGCCTCGCTGGCTACTGGTGGTACTTCCCTCTGGGGGACGGGATGGCGCACGTGGGGGCCGGCGACCTCCGCCG
>JAJYYP010000058.1 GCA_021800855.1 archaeon
TGAGAAACCGGCGTCTGTCTTTCGCCGAAGAAGCGGTGTCCTAGGAGATTGAAAGCGACTTCGCTTTCCCGTCATAGGTGACTTTGAAGTTGTTGAGGAACGACCTTCCAAGAACGACGTCGTAGGGGAGCAGCAAGGATGGCTCCGCCTCCAGAGAAACCGTTGTCACGTTCTCGGCCGCCAGACCTCCAATCGAAACCCGTTTCAGGCTGATCATTATGCCACGCTCGATCCCTCTGAAAGACATCACATATGGTGTCTTCTGAGGGAAGATTTCCCTCCACTCCCTGGCCCTGTTGGCGACGTCAGAGTATCCCAAGTAGATGGCGTCATGGGCGTACATGAGGGTGTATGTGGTGTTGAAGTCAAGTAGTGCCGTCAGTTCCCTCGCATGGTTGTTCGAACCTTCTATCCGGCACACCACCAGCATTGGATCCTTGACAGGGAACGTCAGTTTCTTGCTGCCGAACATTTAGCTCGCCTTCGTAAGCCTGAGAAGCCTGTGCCCCCAGTCCAGGGTGACCGACGAGTGTTTCAAGAGGCTCTGACCGATCACTGCCTCAAATCCGATCTGTTGAGGAAGATCCACCGCTGCGAATTCCACATGATCGAACGAGAGTCCTCCAATCTCCACGGTCCCGACCTCGAAGATGACTGTCTTGTTGAAGCCTCCTCCCGTGACCAGTGTCCTAGCGTTAGGCGGGTCAACGGTGAGCTGCTGGAACGCCACCTCTGGATGGCCGAAGATGTGTGCGTCCCCCTTAGGGATAATGCAATACTCGTAGACCGGGTCTATCAGCGCTTTGTACTCACGAACCTTAGAATTGGACCCTGTCACTCTGGCGAAGACGGCAGGGAACCTTCCCAGCTCGATTTCTGTCAGAGTAGCAGTGGATAAGGAGTTTCACCTGTGTAATATATGCAGACTTCGCCGCGCCGCGCCAAACTGGACCTCAACCTGTATCGGTCGACATCTTGCGCAACCACCCTCCCTTTGGTCGGCTGAGCGTTGCCGTCACGACCAGTAACTTCGATTGCGACCCACCGGTTCTTGTACTTCACTGCAATCTGAGCGAGAGTGAGCTCCTCGGGCTCACTACTACCCTGAGGGCTGGTTGTGCTCAACGTCATTCAGCTCGAAAGAGCAGGCCGCGCATCCCTCGCGACACTTGGCGGACAGCCCTTAAACGCGAGCCAGACGTCATAGGGGCATCCTGTCCGACCACTGCCGCCAACGAGACTGCGCGCACCTAACTCAACAGGGTCAGAGCTTTGCTCACTGCACCCTGCGCAAGGAACACCCTGAAGGAGTTCCCCGTGCCCGTCGTGAGCGGCTCGGCATCCGCGACCGCCTTGGCAGCTGCTTCTTGGATCGTGGTTGTGGTGAGGGTGTTCCCTACCAAGTACGACTCCGCGGCCGTCGCTCTGTGCGGGGCGACATCCACCCCTCCTAACACAAGACTCGCGTGAGAGATTGTGCTGCCGTTGAAGGTCAGTACCGCTGCTGCGCTTGCGAGTGCGAAGTCGAACGACTGTCTTGCGCGGACCTTGTACCAGGCGCTCATGGAGTTCGCTGGGGGCGGCGGGACATGGATTTCGGTTATCATCTCGTTGTGCTGGAGCGAGTTCTCCTTCACTATCCCGCCGACGATTGCCTCTCCTGGGAGAAGCTGGCTAATCGGCATCGTGCTGCTTCCGCCCGGGCCCTGCACCGTGACCTCGGCGTCGAGGGCATAGTAAGCGACTGGCGTGTCGCCTGGGTTGACTGCGAAGGTGAGCCTGCCGCCGAAGATAGATTGATAGTATCTGTTGTCACCGAGGACGCCGTAGCATACGTTGCCTCCGTTTTGCCAGCATGGATAGTTGTTCCTGAGATACCAGCACCAAGTGTCCTGGATTACGTCGCCCGCCGCGGTTCCTTGATTGCGAATCTGAGGCGCAGCTACCGTGGCTGCCGCCTGGCTAAGTACCGCATAGTACTGGGCGATGTTTGGGTCTGATGCGATAGTCGCAATCGGTGTGGTTGCTCCGATTCTGAGGCCGTCTGAGGCGCTGTAATTCACGTAGTTGAGAGGGAGCCCAGAGATGTCGACCACGTATTGGGGGGTCTTCGAGACGACCCCGTTTTTCATCAGGTACAAGAGGTCTGTACCTCCTGACATTATCCTTGCCTGCTCGCCGTACTGCGTCAGGAGGGATACTGCTTCTTCAGGCGTGCTCGCCGTTAGAAGGCCGTATTTTGGTACTTCGTTGTTGCTACTCATCTTTCCACCCTCTATGATGTCCCATTGGCCTGCATCCATTGAATTGCCGCGACGACGTCCTCAATGCGGACAGGGGTCTTGTGGAACCTATAGCCGCCCAAGGCGTTGCTGAGCGCGTTGATGTAAGAGACATCTGCTGCTATGATCGTATTCTCACCGATTCCTGTGGCCCCATATGGACCTGTCGGGTCAATGTTTTCGACGGGGATCACGTTCGGTGTGTCTGGGTTCTCCATTATGGTAGGAATCTGATAGTCGTGGAAGTTCGGGTTCAGCCAACTCCCTGATGTTGGGTAACCTGGTGTTGGGGTGACATTCTGGCTGGGATCCACGAGGAGCTCCTCGTAGAAAGCCGAGCCGACGCCCATCACAGAGCCTCCCATCATCTGGTGTATCGCTCCCTTGTAGAAGATGGTTCTACCAAGCCCAAGGGCGAAGGTGTAACTGAGGACATGCACTTCTCCTGTCTCGACATCCACTTCCACCTGAGCCATTCTTGCTCCGGTTGAACGGATGGCCACATTAAAGGGTATGTTCCACACGCCGTAGCCCTTCAGTGAGCTTGTGAGAAGGGCTGCTGCGTCGTTGAAGGAGATGCTGTTCGATGGATTTGTGGTGTCGTAGATAGTGTTGTTTCCAAAGGCTAGGTTGTTAGCGCTCGCTCCAATCTTGTTCGCTACTGTCGGGAACCACTGATTCTTCAGGTCCTCGACAGCGTAGAGGAGAGAGTGTGAGTTGTGGGTCGTTTGGCTCCCTGCAGTGACGCTGGAGTTCGTGGTGTACTGTGTGTCTGACTGAATGAACTTCACGTTGGCAAGGGAAGTAAGGCCGAGCGCCTCTGCGGCGAGTATTGGGAGCGTCGTGTTGCCTCCCGCCCCGTGGTCTGTCAATCCGGAGAAGACGGTGACGGTCCCGTCTGGGTCCACTTGCACCTGCGATGTGGATGGAGGGAATGGAGCCCCCTTAGCAGCATTTTGGATGCATACTCCCACCCCGACTCTCTTGGTCCCGTTGACTGAGCTTGGAACGCCCCAACCCTTCCAAAGATTGGACCAGCCGAAGGCCTGCATTACTGTCTGAAGCGCCTGGGGTTGCGCGATTGTTGAGTATGGGAGCTTTGAGAATGGGTCTGCCGCACCAGGACCTTGCCTCATGTTCTTGAGCCTGAACTGGGCTGGGTCCATGTTGAGCTTGTGCGCCAACTCATCCATGGCCGACTCCAGAAGGAAGTGCCCCTGCTCTTCACCTACGCTTCTCATAGCTGAACCGTTGGAGTAGGCATCGGTGGTGACCGGGATGCTATAGAAGCGCATGTTAGGACAGACATAGGTGTTGTAAAAGTCACCGATGGCATCTGAGCCTTGGGCCCCGCCCCTGGCTCCCACGTTTGCGGTGCACACTGCATCGATGGCTACAAGCGTACCGTCGTTCATCGCCCCGAGCCTAAAGCTCGCACTGAATGGCCACCTGTTCGTTGTGGTACGAGCGTGTGTGAGCCTTGTGTGGACGAACTTCACCGGCGCGCCTATTTTCTGGGCGAGGACAGCAGCTAGGATGTACTCTTCTCCGGATACCTTGTTCCCGAGGCCGTTACCCAACGCCCCTCCGTCCTCATAGCCACCTAGCGAGGTGCTGACCTCCACGTCAGAGAGTGGGATGCCGAAGTAGTTCGCCAGCGTTACCTGGACGAGCCAGGCCCACTGCGTGGAGGCGCGGACGGTGAGTGTACCCCCTGACCAGTAAGCGACTGCTCCTCTAGGAAGAATCTCGTAGTGCTGTTGCACTGAGGTGCTGAATGTGTCCTCATAGACGACATCCGCACTGGCCAGCGCAGAATCGACGTCACCAAGGTTCAGATTCAGCGTCCCTGACGTCACTGCGCCGTTTTCTCCCACGCCGCCACCAGGAACATTTCCCCCCGGCCATAGTTGAGGTGCCCCGGCCGCGAGTGCCTCTTCGGCTGTGAAAACGTATGGAAGTTGCTCGTACTCAACCTTGATGAGGTTCAGGGCGTCTACCACTTCATTGGCGGTTGGGGCGGCGACCGCGGCCACTGGCTGACCGGGGTATAACACCTCGCTGCTGACGAGTGGAGGATAGGCTCTTGAGCCTGAACCGAACATAGCGCCTACAGGAAGATCTGACTCCACTAAAGCGAAGTATCCAGCAGCTTGGGCTGCGCTCACGTCAATGCTCGTCACTTTTGCGTGAGGATGTGGTGCGACGAGGAATCCCGCGTACCACATGCTGCTCTGGCCTATGTCGCTCGGTAATATATCCGAGGTGTACTTTCTCTGGCCTGTGATCTTCGCATATATGTCCCGCCTGGTTACCGTCTGGTTCCCCACCAGATTGAATTTGGCGGTGGGACTCAGGTTGTTTAGTCCGCTGCTTTCCGTACTACTGCTGCTCATTACGCGCTACCTCCCTGAAGCTTCAGGGCCGCAGTTTGGATGCTGGCTATGATTCCAGCATAATTCCCACACCTGCAGATGTTCCCACTCATCGCAGTCTTGATATCGTCGAGAGACGGGTTCTGATTGTTCAGGAGAAGCGCAGTTGCCGACATTATCTGCCCCGGCTGGCAGCCGCTGCACTGACCGCCGTCTTCCTCAACCCAGGCTTGCTGTAACGCGTTGAGGACCGTAGCCTCAGGCGAGGACATGGTGTATCCCTCGACGGTGATGATCTTGTGGCCAACTGCTCGGAAGGCTGGATATGTGCACGACATATGAGGAACGTCGTCAATCAGCACGGTGCAGCCTCCGCACTCCATCCTGTTGCATGGCCTCTTCGTCCCAATGAGACCGAGGCTGTCACGTAGTATGTTGTTCAGCATGTCTCTGGGCTCGACCCCGACCTGGACGTCTTTTCCGTTGATGTTCAACGTCACAATCTGAGAGGCAAATGGGTCAGCATTTGACGTCGATGGGACGTTCGCAGTCGGTGTTTCAATGACCGTGGTGGCGTTCCCAGAGCTCAGGGCAATCCCGCCCAAGCCCACTACCCCGGCAGATATCGCACTCGCCTTCAGAAATTTTCTCCTGTTCATCTTTGTGTCCAATGGATTGGACCCGGTTTCTTCGTTAGAGTTTCCCCTTGCAGAATCCTCTCCGGCCATACCTAACCGGTTAGGAGGAGGCGCGTATAAATGATTCTATTCGAAGTTGATTTGTCCAACAGAACAGATGATACGAGTGAAATCGTAGTGGAAACTCCGGGCCACTCGATGTTTGAGGCTTAGCGGAAGAGTGCATCATTCGAGTGCCGTGCCTCTTGAAGGCCTGAGCAGGATCCCTCGATTAGACGATTCTTTGGGCCAGGGTGCAACCTGTCTACTTCCCCTGGTCACCCTTGCAACAACGCTCGAAGGACACGACAGGGTTAGTGGATTGGGTTAGCGCTCAGAAACTTTCGTCGGGGACGCTGGAGCCGCCGACGCCTCTCCAGGCTTGGCCATGCTCAATGGGATGAACATGGCGAAAATCGCAAACGCGTTGAGAAGGTGGAACCACGCGATGATGCCGCTTACGGTGGGGATGCTTGTCGTCGCCATGGCCGCGAACCCTATCAATGCCTGGACGAGGATGTCAACCCCTACTCCGATGGCGAGGCCGAAGAGCCTCTTGGGCCGGGGTGACAATTTGGCTACAGACACTAGCGATGCGATGGCAAGGACCCCCACTACGATCCCCCATATTATATGCACTGAAGCGTCGAGGAACCCGAACGTGACGAGCCCTCCCAGCGCTACCTGGACGCCGAGGGCGGCGCCGGTGACTCGAAGCACAACGCTAGAGTTCAAAGAGTCGAAGCGAC
>JAJYYP010000014.1 GCA_021800855.1 archaeon
TACTTCCTGGAGGCGATGGCCCCCCTCAGGTACCGGACTGGTCCGGACCGCTTGGGTTAGGCAACCATGACCTCACCACGGGCCATGGTAGGGGTCGACATCCCCTGAGGCGGCACCTTCCTATCCCCATGCTCCCCTTTGTCACAACCGTCAGCTTCGCCACGGCGTCGTTGCCAGCCGGCGCTCCCTTCCATAGCACCCCTTCGCTCTGGGCAACCAACGTCAACAATGGGCGGCTCGTTGGAGGCGCGGGCTCTGGCCTCGCTCATGGCCACTACTTCCATCAACTTTGTAGGATAGGCGTTGTATCTTCGCTGTCTGTTAAGTGGGGCGCGCCTTTTTCTGTGGCGGGGGAAGACTGAACTCAACCCGAGTCACCTAAGGAATGGTCCTCCTTCCCCGGTTCACTTTCGGCGCTGCCTCCCACTGCGCATGGGTTCGCAACCAGCCTTCGCTTATACGCGTGGCCGCCTCCGATGACCCCATGAAGTCGAAGGTCACTGCGGCGGAGCTGGCAGAGATAGCCGGGGTCACAACCGGCCTGGTGCTAGAGTACGCAAAAGAGCTCCGAAGGCTCTTGCCGGAGGACGACGTGCCCAGTTGAATGCAAAGGTCTGCGCATCGCCTCACACATGGTGACGCTGTAAACCGTCTGCCACGACGCAGGTATGCGGCCCCCTTGAAACCGGCGCCGTGCCCCGGCTCGTCATTCACAGGTCCCCATGGCGGAGCCGCAATGCTGCAGACCGCTCACCCGGCCTGGCATATCCTCAATCACATCCCAGGCGCTGAGTGAGTGCGCAATCTGGAGCTCCATCGCTCCTATCCCTCGAGCGCGGCAGTCTCTGTCGCTCGTAGGTCCCTACGAGGCGCACCTGCGTCCGGGGCTTCGCAGAAGGAGCCGGGGCACGCACGGGGGTCGCTTTCCACTCATTGACCAAGCGCATCGATCAGGCAACCGTTACATACCAAAGCGGCGCCCATCTTCTGATTGGACCCGTTCTGGGTTGGGTTATGGGCGCGGGAGAAAGAATTCATGCGCTCCATCAAGCCGGAGTTTCGCCATGGCGCCGGCCTTGTAGGAGTCGCCACGCTCTCGGGCCAGTTTTATTGCGAATACAAGGTAGAGAACGAATTCGCCCTCGGAGAGGTCCCCTCTGAAGCGAAGGAAGCGGGGACAGACCTCCACGACGAGCTAATGCCAATCGAGGAAATCGCTCCGGAAGACTTCGCAAGACTAGTGAGTGGGAAGGGCCCCAACTATGCCGTCCTGGGCCTCTGGGGTGTAATCGGCGGTCTGCGGCTGGTCGGGATGCCTGACCACATGATCTGGTCGTATGGGAGTCCCATATGGCTGATGGAACTCAAGACGACCAGGGGAGATCCGAATCTATTATGGCGCGACCAGGAAATCCAGGCAAGAATCTATGGCCTCCTGCTAGACAGCATGGGGTTCGACTGTTCGAACCTGAAACTGGCTGTAGTAAGGCTGAGGTCCGGGGCGCTGGATGATGGAGAGAAGGGGGATTGGATAGCGAAGGTGTCGAGAGCCCTAGTGGACGGGACGATAGAGGAGCTCGAACGGGAGCACCGAGGCTCAATGAAGATTCACACACTCCGGCACGAGAAGAGCGTTGCTGAAGCAGCGGTGGCGGCCAAACGAGGCTATTGGATAGGGGAGAGGGAACCAACATCGAGCGAGAGCATAGCGAAGTGCAGAGCATGCGAGTACAACAAGGTCTGCGTTAAATCCCTCACACGGCCAAAATGGTAGGGGGTGCAAGTCAGCTCGTTGCATCATGGAGGTGTTTGAGACCTCGAATGGTAAGCCGAGCTCTGTCAGCGCTCTATTCCGCGCGAGCGAAGGTGCTCACTCACGGCAGCTATTCTCGAACCTCTGAGAGGCCGTTCCCAACGAGAAACAAATCCGAGTACCGCGGTATGGCTCTCTTTCATGGCTGAGCGGGCGTGGGTTGCTTGGAGAATAAGCCGCTTTCACCATGGCAAAGTGTCGCAGATTTCGCTTCCTGAGTTCTCTCGTGTTCTTCGTAACTATCGCCGTGGTTCGAAGCAGGCAATCCTAACTCCATCTTAGCTAGCCGCCTAATTCAGTTGACTTGGATGTACGCCTGTTGTTGCTACCTGCCCTGCCTTAGGCTTGCATAGGCTAGGATGTACCCCTCTTGTGTTGGCTTGTAGAACTTTTGTCTGCTCACAGCTTCGGCGCACTCGACCAGCCCTTCGCGTCGCAGCCTGCTCAGCTCCCTGCTGACTGAGCTGAGGTGCTTGTGTTCCAAAGACGCTAGCTCAGTGGGCGTGAGCGGCCTGACAATCAAGTGATGCAACAAGCTCAGCCAGAACGGCCTACCGACGGATCCCCCATCAACTAGGGCCATTTCTCCCCCTTAGGAAGGGCTGAGATGCCCTATAGCCTTTACGCCGTCATCTGACTGCGCGCAGCGGGGGTCTGTCATAGACGACGCGCGTGTGTAAAGCCTACAACGCGAGCCAAGCGCTTGGGACGCGGCCGACAGCAGATTATCGGGTCTAGACCCGCCCAAAGTCCGAAGCCAAGCATCATCATGAGGAATCAGTCGACTAACTGGCACTCTTGGCGGACGACTTCGAAGAACGGGGATACTCGATGGGGGTGATGTCCTCCAACGTTGCAGGCAAGGGCAGAGATGAAAACCTCGGTAAGCATCAATGATCCTGGCGGACTCTGCGTCGAGCCATTCGCTTAGCCAGCTAGGGTGTTAGCCTTCCCTTAACCACCACCGCTGTCCCGGAGGTGTTGAGCGAGCCACTCTTCACCTGTCCTCTGAACCCGAACCCTCCGATAGTTATCGAGCCTCCGACGAACCTGTCTTGACCGATCCCATAGGGCATCTCTGGATTCAGTCCGACGAGCAGTAGCTTCAGCCGCCTCTGGTCTGGCGAGACCGAGTCGAGCATCCGTCCCACAGTCGCCCGCGAGGGAGACTCCCAGGACTCCACCTTCCCATCTTTGAACACCAGTTTGATCAGTGGGATGACGCCATGTTCGGTGAGCGTGTCTGTCAGCACAACGCTCCCGTTGGCGCTTCCTGGGTCCACCTCTTTGCTCACGAAGCCAGGAGGCATGTATGTCATGTTGTTCCCTCCTTTCTTGTCACGCTCGTCGACCAACCCGTCCTCAATCCCGACTTCCCCCTTCAAAGTGAACGTAAGAGTGGCCTTCCCAGTGGTCAGCTCCGCGTCTGCCCCTTCGGGGAGTTTAGAAGCGGTCCTTTCCGCGGAATCGGAAATCTTGCGAAGGTCGACAAGGGAGGCTTTGAGCTGTGCCTTCACAACTTCGCGAACACTCTTCCCCAGCAGCTCGGCCATGTCCTCGCCCACATAACCGAAAGAGAGCCTTGCCCCCCTCAATCCTGACTTTTCGGCTGCTTCGTACCACGAGGAGTTGTACCGCGTGGACCGAGCTTTCTCCTCAGGTTTCAGCGTCCTAGAGTATGGCCCGATGGCTTGGCCGGGGATGAAGACGTAAGCATCTGTCCCGGATAGAACCCCATACTCGTTTCGCCCCATCAGCCCCACGACATCAGCTGGGGCTCGCCTGACTCCTTCGACATACGCTGCTTCGTCCTCATATATCGTCAAGGCCGTGCACCCCATGGCCCTCGCTTCTGCTACGACCCGACGCGCGAAATGGATTCCGTTATCCCAAGTCTCTACTGTGACGGACTCGCCCTTCTTCACTTGCAGTGTCTCTGCAAGCACCTTCTTAGCGACTTCCTTGTATAATGAATCGAGACTGTCTGTTGGCATGGCAGGTCTTCTGCAGCACGCCTATTTAGGGGCGGCTCTTGGCGAGGGGACCGCTCGCCAAGAGGTTCTCAACCAAGCTCTTCGTGAAAGTGACCCCCCTGGAGCTCCCAGTCAAGACATGCTCGAACTTCCCGTCGCTTTGCTCGAGGAATACCTGTGGTATGACGTAGTCTGATGACCAATCTCCATACTTCTCGACGAGGTCGTCGGCGAGCTTCACTTCATCCGTATCGATGTCATGCAAGAAGCAAGGGATTCCTAGCTCCTCGGCCCTCCTCTCAAGCGGTTCGACCGTCGTTGGGACACAATGCGGACACCACTTCGCATAGACGACGTGGATTGCCCTCGGCCTTTCCATCGGTTCTACCTCGACGGCCCTGATATTAATCAATCGCAGACCGGCACTAGTAAACCCAAGCTTGGAGGCGACCTTTCACGTGCGCCTTCAGGGCATTCTCTACTTCTCCTATGCTCCCGAATTCTTGAGTCCTAATCCTGCTCCCCGGGGCTCCACCCTTGCCGAACGAATAGGTCATCACAGTGTATTTGGGCCCGAAGCGGGTGACAAAAACATAAACCTTCTTTCCGCCAGATTCTCCAATCAACCTGACTCCTGCGTCCTGGTCCAAGACCCTGAGCCTCGTGATGAGGGCCCGAAATGAGACCACCCTTTCCTCATAGAACATCCCTGGATGCGCCTCACCCCCAGTTCAAAAACTAATACCCAGGCAAACTCGGACGCATGGTCTCGCTTTGAAAAAACTCGTCCTCTATGACACCATGAGTAGGAGGAAGGAGGTCTTTCGCCCTCGCAACCCCCCGGCGGTATCCATGTTCGTCTGCGGCCCTACAGTTCAATCTGAGCTCCACCTGGGGCATGCGAGGACATACATCTTCTTCGACGCTCTGGCGCGGTATCTCCGCCACCGCGGGTATGATGTCTTCTACCTGATGAATATAACCGACGTCGACGAGAGGATCAGCCAGGCCGCTGCAGGAAGAGGAGAGGACCCCCTCAAGTATGCAAGTAGGATGGCCTCCTTGATGATGAGAGACCTGGAGAGCCTGAACATACGCTCAATCTCTCGTTTCGAGCCGGTATCACGTCACGTCGATGAGGCGATAAGACAGGTCAAAATCCTACTCGAGAAGGGGTTCGCTTACGAGGCAGCCGGATGGGTCTATTTCGACACCACGAAATTCAAGCGCTGGGGGCGCCTCTCTCACCAGTCGAAGAAAGACCTGTCGCTCAGACCGCTCGAGCTCTCACCGAGAAAGAGGAGCCTTAACGACTTCGCTCTTTGGCGCCCAGAGGTTCTCATCGACGGGCTCTGGCCGAGCCCATGGGGTGTCGGGTCCCCCGGATGGCACATACAGGACACGGCTGTCACCATACCTATCTTGGGCGCTCAGTATGACATCCACGGTGGGGCGTATGAGCTTGTCTATCCGCACCACGAAGCCGAAATAGCCGAAGCCGAATCAGTCACAGGCGCCAGGCCCCTAGTCAGGCACTGGGTGCACACCAACCTCGTGAAGTCCGAGGGGCTTAAGATGTCGAAATCTTTGGGAAACGTGGTCACTGTAAGAGAAGCGCTCAGGAGGTTCACTCCTGACGAGATCAGGCTGGCATCCCTTTCCATCCACTACAGAAGGGAGACTGACCTTTCTGGGCTCGCTTCTGCGAGGCGCAGGCTCCGCGGCATGAAGAACGCGGCAAGACGGTTCAAAGATAGAGCTGCCTCGGTAGCCCTGCCCCTGACACCGTTTGAGCGCGCCCTGAACGACGACTTCGATACCCCGAATGCTCTGGCATGGGCTGAGGAAACTCTGAGGTCTGCTGCGAAGGAAGCAGACCGAGACAAAGCGGCAGCCGTAGCCGCGCCTGCGATAGAAGGGATGAAGATACTGGGCGTGGACCTGCTTGAAGGCGCCTGACAGAAGAAGCGCCGAGCTGAACGAGCTCGGATGGTGGTCCTTGTGGGCCAAACTCCGTTGGCACGGCGACGGTTACCTCCTGACATCAGACGGGTTGGCGGAACCGTTTTTCAACCGCGCCGGGGCCATTACTTGTGTGGGAGCGAAGAGGACAGCAGTCTGGGCGGAGCGCGAACTCTCCCGCCGCGGGATGACTCCTACATTCCTGTGTTACGAGGACTGTAATGCCGCTTCTTACCTCATCGCCTCTGGCTACCGACGCGTGGATGTCATGGCAGTCCTCTCTTCAACAGGTCCAACTTGGAAGGGCAGTGGCAGGTGGAAGGTGGAGTCCTCCAGTTCCGCCCAAGAATGGGCATCGGTCTATCTCAGGTCATTTTACGGTGACGAAGGGCTGGCAGATGTCGTGACACCCATTGTCGCTTCCCTATCGCGATCTCCTGCAGTCACGCTTCTGAAGTCGAGGGTGGACGGTGAAGTCGCAGGTGTCCTAGCCATCTTCAGGACAAGGGGAATCGCGGGGATTTACTGCGTGGGTACGACTCCGGAGCATCGGAGGGAAGGGGTCGCGACCAGCCTGCTGGCGAAGGCCAGAGAAATTGCTGGCTCTGAGGGAAGGGCCCTCGTGTTGCAGACACTGATGTCTGATGGCGTCCGACAGTTCTACCTGGACCGGGGCTTCCAGCCATCACACACCAAGGCGGTCCTGGAAAAAAGACTCAAATGACTACTGGAGAGAAGTTCCTCGACTTGGACCTCGGAGTCAATATAAAACGGGGGACGAAGGTGGGCGTCCATCCGTTCACCAGCGTCTTCGAAGGCTTCGAGAAGCTCGGAGCAGTCAGGGGCATCTTCGGGAAGGACACGGACGAGGTGCTGAAGGATCTCTCGGTAGAAGTATCCAGGCGAAGAGGCTACATGAGGATAAATGACCACGAGGGGTCCATAATGGTCTGCTCGAAGTATCTTAAGGAGGGGAGAGAGGTCGATGTCTATCTGGACGTGATACACGAGCTGGTGCACGTCCGGCAGCGCAGGGCGGGGATGGAGCTCTGGGATAGAAGATACGAATATATCGACAGACCCACAGAAATAGAGGCCTACAAGATCGCGGTGAAGGAAGCACGGAGGTTGGGGATGGACGAGAAGGAAGTGGCCCAGTATCTGAAAGTCGAGTGGATCTCTGAAGAGGCGTTCCAGCGCTTTCTAAGAAATGTCGGCGTAAGGGAGCCTGGCTAAGTGCCTAACTCGAACCAGAACCGCTGACGCTTCCCCCCGGAGGACCTCCCTGCTCCAGAGTGCCGCCGCCGAACCAGACCTAAGAGCCCCCGGACTATCCGGCAAGGAGAGAGGAGAGTCTTTCCTTCCATTTTCCACCCCGGTCCATCATCTTCGCTTCGAATACCACTCTTCCTCCAACTGTGACGACAGGAACGCTGAGGAGATACGCGACCTGGAGAGCAGGGTCTCTGTCGATGTCCACGATCGTCATGTTCTCCGCTACGCCCAACGCACGGGTTTCGGCCTCAACCGCATCGCAGAGATGGCATCCTTCTTTCCGGTAGAGCACCACGGGCCGGGAACGACTCCACCAGATCCGGTCGGTGGCATCGGGCTCGAGGCCCCAGTTCATTCTCCTATCCCGATTACACGAACTTGCCATACTTCATCACGTGGACCACCCTCTCAGGTGCAAGTGCCTGTATGTCTGCTTCAGGGTCCCCTCTGACTATGACCACATCTGCCCTGTACCCTTCCCTCAGCGCCCCTGCCCTCTCAAGCCCAAGGCAGTCAGCAGCCCTAGAGGTAGCCGCCACTAGCGCCTCTCTGTTCCCTAGAAATTTTGCTTCCTCCGCTATCTCCTCGTAGTTGCGCCCATGCGGCCTGGCCCCGTCTCCGACTATGTCCGAGCCCATCACCACCTCCGTCCCCCTCTCCTTGGCGACCAGCATGTCCTCCGAGAGGTGCCGTTTCACCATCTCATTATTTCGGTTCTTGTATCCGGGGTTAACATATGTCACCAACGTAGGGACATAACGAATCCCCTTCCTCTTCATCTCAGAGGCGAGCCGAGGGGTAAGGCCAAGCCCATGCTCGACAGAGTCTACCCCGCAGCCGACTGCCCTCTCTATAGCTTCTTCTCCGTAGGCATGGGCTGCGACCTTGAGCCCCAGGCGCCTCGACTCATCGACTATGGCCCTCGTCTCCTTGACTGTGAAGTTCGGCTTGACCCCTGCCCCCCGAGAGAACGCCCCTGACGCGTAGAACTTCACTACCTTTCCTCCGTCCCTGGCCACCTTCCTCACCGCCTTCCTGCACTCCCAGGGGCCGTCGCAGAAATACGTGTACGACGCCAGTTGCTGCGCGACCTCCAGCGGGAGCCCCGGTGGGTCGTCATCGCCTCCTGTCTGAGCTAGGGCCCTGGCGCATGACACCACCTCTGGCCCTTCGATAGCCCCCTCGGCAACAGCTTGGGCGAGGTGGATTCCCCCCTTTGTCCCCAGCTCACGGACGGCTGTGAAGCCTGCACGGAGCAACTTCCGTAGGTCTCCCGCGCCACGGAGCACTGCAAGTGTGTCCGGGACTGACGCCCATTCGTTCACCCCGACCCCCTTCGAGGAGTAGAAGTGAACATGCGCGTCAATGAGCCCCGGAAGTATAGTCTCCCCTTCTTTTACGGTGACCCTCTTTGAGCCTCTTGGCTCCTCCACCGAACCCCTCTCCCCGAATCCGAGTATGGTCCCGCTCCCACTGTCAACCTTGACGATAGCGTCTTCATAGAACCTCCTCCCATCGAAAGCCTTACCCCTGAGTATGAGGGTCGCCATTTGAGGTCGTCAGGCTCCTACGGGTGGTCGCCAATAACATCTCCGCTCTGTCTGTCTCCCCCATCGAGCGGTACGCTGCTCTCGGATACGGCTGGAGCGTCCGTTCCTCCAGTCTTCAACTCCACCATAAGATGTTCAATCATCTTCTGCTGCGTCAGGAGCAGAGCCATGAAGAACTGCTCGGTGGCGAAGGTCCTGTCGAATCTCTCTACGGCGTCCCCGAATCGCTCTCTAATCTCCTGGATCATCCTGCCCCATGCTTCCCCGTCGTCTCTGCGGAGGGCGTATCGGAACCCTTCCCACGACTCGATTTCAACTTCGAGCTTGCCCTCTCTGGCAACCATTTGCCGGAGGAACCACTGGAAGGATGAGGCGAGCGCCAGCCTTCTGCCAGGCTGAAGAGGGGGAGCCTGAAAGTGTCCCTCTCACTTGGGATTGAACCAGATGATGTTTCCGTCTGGGTCCTCGAACTGGGCGTACATCCCCCAGCCGTCGTCCTTGGGCGGGTGCGGGAACTTCACACCCTTCCTCTTGAGCTCCTCGTAAGTCTTGTTCAGGTCGTCAGCCGCCAGGGCGATGCCTGTGTTGCCCTTCTCGGGGTCATCGCCCTCGCAGAGGTGAAGCACCGTCTTCGACCCTCTGGGCGCGACCGTAACCCAGTGCCCTTCAGTGGACCTCGGCTCCAGGCCCAGCACCTCTGTATACCACCGCAGGGCCTTCTTCGAGTCCGATACCACCACGGCTACGTCTACGATTCCATTAATCATGGAACTCCCTACCATCCCCCGCAAGATAAACATGCTCTGAGGTGCGCCTGCCGGGGAACCTCTTAATGGCGACCCTCTTACTTAGGTTGCCAAGATGCGATACGAGGCGTCGGTGGTAGTCAAGGCGGCGCACGAGAAGGTCTACTCAGCCTACACCGACTTCGGTGCCGTTCCAAAGTGGTCCAAACAGGCGAAAGGCGTGGAGGTTTCAACTGCCGGGGACCTGGTGCGCCTTCAGACCACGAAAGGGAACGGTCAGAAGATAACAAGGGAGATGAAGCTTTTCCCGCCGGATAGGGTGGAGGCGGAGTGGGAGACAAGGTTTACGAAGATGAGCAGCGTCGTAAAGTTCGAGGGCCTCTCTGACGGGACCAGAGTGACCGCAACACTCGATATCGTGTTCAAGGGGCTCTGGGGGTGGGTACTGAAGACGCAGGGAAAAGCTGAGGCCGAGGCCTCGGCAATCCAAGAACTCAGTTCGTTTGCGAGATATGTCGAGGCGCTCTGAGAGAAAGCCCTGAAGGCCCTCCAAGAGCCGACCGCCGCGCCGCCGCCCTGCCGGTGCCACACTGTCGGGGCTCACGTTCGCCACTTGGCTCAGATCTTCCCCCAACCCGCCGTCTAGGTTCGAATCGGAGCGCCTGGTGGTGCACCCATGCGACAGACTGTCCCGGCAACTTTTTATCTCGAACGCCCCATTGAAGCGAGTCAGGGTTGCTAAGACACATGTCTCGAGAAATCGGCAGGGACCTGGCCACAAAGTCGAGGCAATTCTTCGAACTGATGCTGCCCCCGGCAGACGTGTTCGAAGACGGGTCAGACTTGGTGATAGTGGTGGATCTCCCCGGGTTCCGAAAGGAAGAGATCAAGACGAGGCTCAACGAATCCGCATTCACAGTTCACGCCAAGAGAGATGTCGAAGAAAGGGACGGTATCTCTTACATGGCGCAGCGGCCCCTCCGACTCAGCAAACGGATTCCTCTCCCTGTCAAGGTGGAGGCAGGGGACGAGGAAATCGCAGGGAAGTACGAGGACGGAGTTCTCACTGTACGAATCCCCATCAGGGGAGTCGGCAGGGTAGTAATACAGTAAACACGCATTTACTTCCGCGAAACCAAAGCCGCGGCCGCGAGCACCAACAGAGACGTGACAAAGCCTGCTTTCCCTAATGTCGTCCCGAAATAGAAGGCAGAGGCGACCAGGCCGCTGACCCCGAGCCCTGCCAAGCCGCCTGACAGGAACCGGCCGTTCCCTGCAGGTGGAACGCTCTTCGATTGGTAGTCTTCCAGAACGGTCTTCAGAAGTGGGGCAACCTCTATGGCCGCCTCAATCCCCAACCTCAGTTTAGCAAGCTCGTCCATGACGTCCCTCTTGTAGGCCTCATTCACCAGGCCTTCGTCTTGGAGAAGCCCACCGAGCATGCGCACGAAGCGGAAGTCAGGGTCAAGTTTGATGCAGACGCCTTCCAGTATGGAAGACATGCGCATGTACAGCACCAGGTTCCTGGGCAGCCTGAAAGGGAACTGGTAAATCGTCCTGTTGGCAACTTCCATGAGCGCTTTGACCTCTGTTTCCTCAACCTTCCTCCCATGCATATCTGCGATGGCGAGCTCGATACCCCGCTTGACCACCATCCTGTTGGCCATCGGGTCAAGAATCCCCAAACGCAGCATCATGTCGGCCACTCTGTCAGGGTCCCCTTCCAGTAGCGCAAGGTAGAACCGTATGAGACTGGTGCGGGTCTCCTCGTCAAGTGTCCCAGTCATGCCGTAGTCGTAGAGGATAATCTTCCCTTCAGGAGTAACCGCGATGTTCCCAGGATGGGGGTCGGCGTGGAATATCTCGTCCCCGAGCAGCATAGACAGGAACACCCTGGCCACCTTCCTCGCGAGCCACCTTCTGTCGACGCCCGCTGCGTCCAAGGCCTTCACATCACTTATCTTGATTCCTGTCACCCTCTTCATGACCAGGATGCTCCCTGAAGACAGTTCGCTGAACAACTCGGGGACTATCACTCCCTTATCACCACGGAGGTTGCGCTTGATCGCTTTGAGGTGCTCCGCCTCCCCCTTGTAGTCCATCTCCTCGCTGATTGTCAGCGAGAACTGATCCACGATGGACTCTGCGCTGGCCCTTAGCCCACGGTCGATGAACCGCCCAATCAGTGGGACGAGGCGTCTGAGCACTTTGATGTCTACCGACACCTCCTCGCCAATACCAGGTCGGTTCACTTTGACCACCACGTCCGCTCCCCTGTACCTCGCCTGGTACACCTGGCCGAGGCTCGCCCCCGAAACTGCTGACTGATTGAACGAATCAAACACCCTTTCGATTGGTCCTAAGCTGGCCTCAATCACCGGCTTGACCTGTTCAAAGGGGGCAGGCGGTACATCATCCTGCAACCGGGCGAACTCTTCGACGTACGGCTCTGGAAGAAAGTCAGGCCGCACTGAAAGTAACTGCCCCAACTTGACGAAAGCTGGGCCAAGATCTATGAATGCCTCTACAGCCTTTCGGCCATGAACCCTGTACTTCTCCAGGTCGGCAATCTTTCCTTTGGCCTTGAGGATTCTCTTCCTGTCACTCCTGTACCTCAACCCGACCACGAGAAGCTTGAAAACGACCTGGACGAATCTCCTGTCCTCTTTCCTGAGCAGGTCCATCTAAATCCTCAATCCGAGCGGGGTAAGGGGCTTTTGAACAATCCCTTCTGTGAGACGACTAAGAAGAGCCCTTAAAATCGCACGAGGGGGGCCATCTTCCACATGGGCAAAATCAAGGTCGCATCTTTCGGTGTCGGCGTCATAGGTGGGGCTGCGGCGAGGTTCATTTTGGGGGAGAAACAGCAGATGGAGTTTGTTGGAGCATTCGACATAGACCAGGGGAAAGTCGGGAAAGATGTCGGGGAGGTCATCGGGCTCGGCCGACCCGCTGGCATAAGAATAACCGACGACCTCGGCATGGCGCTGAGCGACGCTGACATAGCAATCCACACCACAACCAGTTACCTAAGGGCTGCATATCCGCAGCTGGAGTCCATATTGTCTCACGGCGTAGACGTGGTATCTTCATGCGAAGAGCTCTCGTACCCATATGTCGTTGACAATGGTCTATCCGAAGCTCTCGACTCGATGGCGAAGGAGAACGGGGCTACGGTCCTAGGGACCGGCATAAACCCAGGCTTCCTTATGGACGCCCTTCCTATAGCGCTCACAGCTCCCTGCAAGAGCGTACGGAGAATCGTTGTCACACGTCGGATGAACGCGGCCTCAAGGCGGGTACCATTCCAGAAAAAGGTCGGGGCAGGGCTGAGTGTTGCGGAGTTCGAGGGGGCCATCAAGGGCGGCCTCATCTCGGGGCACGTCGGACTTGAACAATCAGTCTCCATGCTCGCTGGTGCGCTTGGTTGGAAGCTAGACAGTGTAGACATAGGCGCGGTCGAGCCAGTCATTGCGGAGTCCGGCACCGACGCAGGTTACGTCAGTATCCGGCCCGGAAGCGTTGCGGGGGTCAAGCAAGCTGCGAGGGGACTGGTAGGAGGAGAGCCGAGGATCGAGTTGAATTTCTCCGCCTATGTGGGTTCGGAAGAAGAATACGACCAAGTCGAAATCGACGGGGTGCCTCCGGTGAACTGCAGGATAAGCCCCTGCGTGCACGGAGACCACGGCACAGTTGCCATGCTAATCAACATGGCCCCCAAGGTCGTGGCGTTCAAGCCTGGGCTCTACACGATGAAGGACATGACGCTGCCGTCGGCCTTCCTCTGAGCAGGGCGTTTTCACTCTTTCTGCTGTCGGGATCCGATCTCGACCAGTTGGAACTGCGCCTGGTACCTCTTGCCGTTGATTTCTAGCTTCTGGCTGGCCCAGTAGCCAACAGAGCCGGTGCTGAACTTCTTTTCCGGGAGACCGACATCGGCGACCTTCTGGGACCCTTCGTAGATTTCTATCCGAGGCATGGTCCGGTGCCGAGAAGGTTATAGTTAAGCGTGTCAGACCTTCTCTCGCCACGACAGGGCCCTACGTCGGGACCCAGATTCCTGGATCCAGGACTCTGAGGTAGACGAACACCGCCAGGGCTACCAGGACGGTGGCGACCACAGCGTAGTCAGTCTGCTTGAATACTATTATCCTGAACCAGGTTCTC
This sequence comes from archaeon, assembly GCA_021800855.1. Classification (GTDB taxonomy): domain Archaea; phylum Thermoproteota; class Nitrososphaeria; order Nitrososphaerales; family Gagatemarchaeaceae; genus UBA183. Next base: position 13,487 of record JAJYYP010000014.1, read on the forward strand.
TGTTTCTTCGCCCCAAACGCCCTCAACTCCATCGCGTCCGCTACCTCGTACACCGACAGCATCGCATTGATTGAGACTGGGATGATCAGGGGGATGGTGTTGATGATGGTTGCGAAGATGTTCTTTCCGCCCTTGGTTCTGTAACCTCTGGCCATCTGCGCGTTCAAGGTAGTCTCAAGATCGTTCACATAGGCTGGAAGGTATCTCATGGCAAGGTCGAACACATATGCACCCTTGTATGGTATGCCCAGCTTGGCCAGGGAAGGTCCGTAGAGTGATGGGTCAGTGGTTAGGACCATGGTGACCGTAGCAATAGCCACAGCGAGCAGCTTCAGGATGGCGGCAGTGGCGGCCGAGATGCCTTCTACCGTGACCGTGAAGAACCAGTAGCGGGCGATTACGTGAGCGTTGGCTCCGGGAAAGGCGAAGAGGAAGACCCCGTTTATCCCCCCTATGATGACAATTAGGAGTACCATGAATCTCCAGGTCCCCTTCACCTCCCTGAAGGGGATCCTCGCCGAGAGGTAAAGGATCAAGGCCGCGGCGAACGGGATGACGATTATCCTGACGTCCCTGAAAGCGATTTCGACGAAAATGAAGAACAAGAGGATTAGCAGCTTCGCTCTGGGGTCAAGCCTGTGGAGGAACGTACTACCACGGAAATATCGCAGGTAGATCATCAGAGAGCTACAGCCTACGAGCTCTTCCAGCAGTCGATTGCACGTAGGTGTAGATCAATATCGGGGCGATGATGGCGCCATTTATGGCGTCAGTGACAGCCGCGGGGATGAATTCCGCTACTGCCGCCCCGACCGTGGTCAACCCTATCTGGAAGATGAAGTCGGTGAGGGCGGAGAAACCGATACCTACGATCGACGCGATCACGGCCAGAATCGCGCTGGCGGCCAGCCCCTTCGTCTTTGCCCAGTCAGTCCGTTTGACGACATAGAAGCCGATGGCTGGGATAAGTCCAATCAGTCCGTTCCCTAGGTCCCAGTTCCAAAAGAACGCCCCGAAGGAGAGCTGATCGGACAGTATGTTGCCGATGAACCCTGAGAAGAACCCTGCTACCGGACCGAAGATGAACCCGAATGCGATTGGAATCGCAACCGTCGGCCTGATGGCAACGTCATACACTCCGGGGATGGTGAAAACATTGAAGGGAATCGTAAGCGCCGCGTAAAGGGCTATTCCTACCGCAGTCGCGACGAGGTTCTTGGTCGAGAACAAGGACTCCCTCTGGAAGACATCGACATGCCCGGGAGGACTCGGTTTTTGTTCAGTCATTCTAGACTCTTATGGCAGGTCATGATGTATGTCTTTATCAATACTATTGCACAGATTATTCGCATAGGAATTACGAACGGAGCCTGTCAGGAAGAAGCGTCCGAACTCTGTGCTGCGAACAGCTCTGCGCTCGTCATGACCGACCTCCCACCCGTTAGTTTCGTCGAGAGGGATATCAGAGATGTCTCGCGTATGGCTGCTTCCTTCAACACACTCTTGTTGGCCAACACTTCCTTTGTAGGTCCGTCGGCTATCACCCGACCTCCATGCATCACCACCGTCCTGTCAGTGTAATCGATGGCGAGGTCGGGATCGTGGGTTATGACGACAAACGACTTCGCGCTCTGCACAGAGTCGATGAAATCCATGAAATGCGTGCAGTTAGCGTAGTCCTGACCTGCCGTGGGTTCGTCCAGTATCACGCACTCTGGCTGCATTGCGAGGACCGAGGCCACGCATACTCGCTTCTTCTCACCGAAACTCGTCGCGAACGGGGACCCGTCGAGGAGATGGTCCACGCCACACTCCCTGGCTGCTTCTGGGACTATTCTCTCAATCTCCTCCTTCCCCGTACCGATGTTCTTAGGTCCAAACAAGAGCTCTTCCCTTACCGTGCGTGAGAAGAGCATCAGGAACGGGCTCTGGAAGACGACCGCTATCGTCTTCGCTATGTCCGAGACAGCCAGCCCTTTCGAGTCTTTTCCCCCAACATAGATTGCGCCAGACGTCGGCTTTATGATCCCCGTCAGGGTTAGCGCCAAAGTCGACTTCCCCGCCCCGTTGTTCCCAAGAAGCGCTATCCTTTCACCTCGCCTTATCTCAAGAGAAACCCCATCCAGCGCCCTGGCTCCACCTGGGTATTCAACCGCTAGGTCCGTGCACTTTACTATTGGCTCTCCTGCCGCCATCGTCAATCGCCCACGCCCTGGCAAATGATGCCTGGGCCCTCCATGGATGAGATACTCCGCAGGGACTTTGAGGACGTCAGCGAATTCAGTCAGCACTGCAGGGTCCCTGCTATCAGCAGCAATCCGCCCGGCAGCCATCACTACCACCCTGCTGGGTCCCGCCTTCAGTACCTCCTCAGTTCTGTGCTCCGCCACCAACACCGTCTTCCCAGACCGAGACATCGTCCTGAAGACCCCTTGCATCATCTCAATCCCTTCGGAGTCCAGATTCGCAAGGGGCTCATCGAAGAGCACTACAGACGGTTCCATGGAGACGATGTCTGCGATGGCCACTCGTTGCCTCTGCCCGCCGGAGAGGGCATAGGTTGAGCGTTGCCTCAGCTCTTCGAGCCCCAGTGTAGAGGCCGCCTGGAGCACCTTTTCTTCGATGACATCGCGAGGAAGGGCAAGGTTGGACGGGCCGAACGCGATCTCGTCCTCCACGATTGGAGACACGACCTGCTTCTCCACCTCCTGCATGACAGTCCCGACCCTCAGACCCAACTCCAGCAGGTTCGACTCCGCGACAATCTGCCCTGAAATCTTGACTTCGCCTGCATAGCGCCCGACGTACCTGTGGGGTATCAGGCCGTTCAGACATTTGACGAGGGTAGACTTCCCGCAGCCGCTCTGACCCGCTAACAGTATGAACTCTCCCTTCTCTACCTTGATGTTCACGTCTTGGAGGGCTGGAAGGACCCTGTTCTCGTACGTGAATGTGAGACCGTTGATTTCTATCTCTGGCAAACAAGGGGCCGCGCCGGTCGCTCGATTCTTAAGTTATGTTCCAGCTGTTAGCCAGATGGGCCTAGCTCCCCCAACGGTTAACCGTGACCGCTATCACCCTCAGGAGGTCAATGACAGCTCATAGGGTCCCGAGATTCTCGACCGCCTACATGGACCGGTCTGTCGACCCGCGCGCCGACTTCTATCAGTATGCCGTCGGGGGGTGGCTGAAGGCTACTCCACTACCAAAGGACAAATCCAGATACGGCGCCTTCAACGAGTTGGATGAAAACAACCTGATTCTACTTCGGTCCATTGCAGAGAGGTGCGCCAAGGAAAGTGAAAACGGAGGCTCCGACCCCACAGTCAGCCTAGTGGGTCGCTTCTATCGGTCCGCTATGGATACGCAGAAGATAGAGGCCGTTCGTTTCAGTCCGATAGAGGATCTCTGGAGCATTGCCGCAGGCGTCAGCTCGCCCGAGGATGTGGCGGCAGCTCTCCCTCACCTACACAGGCAAGGGGTCGAGCCCGCATTCCACTCCTTCTCGAAACCGGACGACAAGAAAAGCAGCAACTACGCGTTCTTGTTCGAGCAGGGTGGCCTTTCGCTTCCGGACCGCGACTATTACATCTCCCAGGATTTCGCCAAGCTCCGTGTTCAGTACCGCGCCCACATCACGAAGATGTTCACCCTCCGGGGCCTGGACAGAGGGAAGGCCGGACGTTGGGCCGCAGCCGTCCTCAGGGTAGAGACCGCCCTAGCCAAGGCGAGCAGGTCCAGAACAGAGCTGCGCGAACGGGAGAAGAACTACAACAGGTTGGGCGCGTCAGAACTCAGGTCCGCATTCCCCTTGTTGTCTCTGTCGAAGTTCATGGAAGAAGTAGGGGTGCCCCCTCTTCCATATGTGGTAGTGGGGCAGCCCGAGTTCTTCAAGGCAGTCGACGCGCTCCTGTCCAAGGAGAACGTGGACGACTGGAGAGCATACCTCTGCTGGAACGTCCTTCATTCGATGGCGCCATTTCTGCACTCGGCAATCGAAGGGGAGAACTTCGACTTCTTCCGCAGGAGGCTGACCGGCCAAAGGGAACCAGAGCAAAGGTGGAAGCGCTCCATCAGGGCCATCGACGCCCTTGTGGGCGAAGCCCTCGGCAAGCTCTTCGTCGATGAACACTTCCCAGAGGAAGCAAGGACGAGAGCCGAGGCGCTAGTTGAAGACATAAGGAAGGTATTCACGAGGAGGCTCGAAGGCCTTCCGTGGATGTCAGAGGCGACAAAGCGACACGCTCTTGCGAAGTTTCGCAACTTCAGGGTGAAGATTGGCCATCCGAGGGTTTTCCGCGACTACTCCTCAGTTAAGATTGATCCGGGAGACTTCGCCGGGAACATACGACGGGCGGCTGCGTTCGAGTTCAGCCGCCTTGCAGCAAGGGCAGGAGGCGAGGTAGACAAGGACGAGTGGCAAATGAGTCCTTCGACTGTGAATGCATACTTCGATGAGACCATGAACGAGATTGTCTTTCCGGCAGGGATACTCCAGCCGCCTTTCTTCGACTACAAGGCAGATGATGCCGTGAACTACGGCGCGATAGGAGTAGTCATTGGGCACGAAATCACCCACGGCTACGACGACCAGGGAAGGAAATACGACGATCAGGGGAACATGAGGGACTGGTGGACTCCTAAGGACAAAAGAGAATTCGACGAAAGGGCGAAGGCCGTGGTCAAGGCGTACAGCACCGTGGAAGTCCTCCCCCGGCTGCACGCAAACGGCAAGCTCACCCTGGGAGAGAACATCGCAGACCTTGGCGGCGTGAGCCTGGCCTTCGAGGCGCTGCAAGGGAGGCTCTCGGCAGCAGAGGCAACCGCAAAGAGAGACGGTTTCACTCCAGACCAGCGCTTCTTCCTCTCCTACGCCCAGATATGGCGCGAGAAGATAACCGACCAGGAGATTCGGAGGCGCACCACCATCGACCCGCACTCCCTCGGTAGGCTAAGGGGGGTCATTCCGGCGGTGAACCATCCTGCTTTCGACAGGGCCTTCCCTCCGGCGAAGGGGGGCCCCTCGACCCGCAGGGCGAAGGTCGGCGTATGGTAGTCGCCTAGAGAAGTTCCCAACTTTCCACTGTGCGCCACGGGGGTAATGCCCACAGTCGGAACGACTCTGATTCTAGCCTGTCAGATCCGTCCTCCTCAGACGAGGTCTCGATAAGGTCAGTCCAGGAAGGCTCAACCAGAGGGGCATTTCTTGCAGAATAGGACCAGAGGGTCGTTTACACCGCAGGCGTAGTCTCTGGTGCCACCGGCTTGTTCAATTGGGCTATTTCCACATGCGTTTTCATTGGTAACTTCGTCCCGGCAGCCCACATGGCCTCCTTCCCCTTCTCGAAGTTCTCAGCCCTCACGCTTAGCTCGAGGACGACACTCCCTATCCCGACCCTCGCAGCCAGCCCTATGGGCTTCCCAAACGCCTTGCGCATCCCTTCCTGAAGGCGGTCTGCCCCCGCGGTCGCAATCATCTTGTTCTCGCGGAGGATTGCGTGAGGATATGTCACTACTCTCAGCAGGAAGTTCTCTTCACCGAGCAGGGCAACCTTCTTGCTAGCAGCGACTCTTGCAGCTTCTAGGGCGTTGTGTCTGATTTGGACCCGGCCGTCTGATACGAGCTTGAACTTGTAATCGTAGTCGCTTCTGCTCTTGCCGGTGGTAAAACGTGCCACCTTAGGGTTTGGGGCCCCTGGGGCAAACTTCTTGCTGGTGTATGCCATTCCACGTATCACCCTGTAGTTCTTTCCGTGAACGGGTCTCCTACCTCGAAATTCAGGCTCCGGAGATTGCTAATTAAGCTTCATGTTGCACCAGTTCGCCGAAGTCTCGTTCCACGACCCTCTCACGTTTAGGGGACATCGTTCTCGCATGGCCTGATTCTCTACCAACGTAGCTCCAATGCCCCTCCCTGTCCCCTCCCGGTTTGAAGGACTTTCCTGCTCCAGACCCTCACGATGACCGGCATCAAGAGTGAATCAGGCCTTTGGTAGTGCCTTCCCGCGGGTCCTGAACCAAAGGTCCACGAAGGCATCGGTGGGGATTCCAGGCGTCAGGTACTCAACATAGAACGGGATCTTCTATCCCGACCCCAAGAAGGGCTATTGCGCTACAATCTCATAGGAGGCGGTTCGAGAACGCCAAAGCCGTCACCCACTTCTACGCCGCCCCTGACTCAACCCTGAGGAAAGGATGGGCTCAGACAAATGATGATCCCATGCCTGCACTCAAATGCGCGGACGGACTTGCGGCCCACTGGCGTGTTATTGCGCTGCCTTCTGCGTCGGCAAGTCCGAGGACAGGGCGCCCGTCCTGGATGCGACTGGCGGCGCTGCAGATTGGTCTGGAGAATGACACCTAAGACGCTGCAGATACAGTTGAGCGCATAGAACCCAAATCACGGCGGAGGACGCAAATGCTGAAGAATGGCGTTTGCTTCGCGAGCAGGTTAGAGTGGAAGGGGTCGCTCCTCGCTGAGGAGCCGGCGCTCCCACCGTGGTCGTAGCTGGCGGCGGAGATCGTGTGAGAAGAGCTTAATCTGGCGCAACCGCCAGCCCACGCTTATTACATCATCTCTGATGGTGGGGGAGATGCCCTTCCTACTCCCGAACTCCCTGATGAAGACTCGAGATGCGGCTACGATCCTTGCTTTCGGGAAGCTCTCCATACTCGAGGCCTGCTCCCTGATGGAAGGCTCCGTAGAGCGAGCTGAAGCCCCAACCGAGAGGGTAGCTGTGTTCCGCACGACCGGCCTCGACCCTGGACTCCTCAGGAGCTTCGCGGGAGCGCACAAGCTCGCCCCGGTCGTCGTCGTCCTCGACTCGCCTTCAGGAGATCAAGGCCCTCTCGTCGACTTGATGAGCCTCCATCTGGAAGAGAAATCGAACTTTTCGCTCAGCGCATATGGTATAGGAGATGACGACTATGAGGAACTTGTCAAAACCATGCTCGATGGCCTGCGGAGTCGTGGGCTCCGGAAGGTCAGGCTTCTCAGGCCGAAAGGGAACGAACTCCTTTCGGAGAGGGTACTGACCAGAGGTGCGTTGGACGTCGTCGCCTTCCCGTACCACGGAGGTATCGCATTAGGCCCCACTGTCTGGGTCCCTGATTCGGCGTCCATGCGCGAGAGCGGCACGCACAGGCCGGTCCCGCGGCCTGAAATCGCCCTGTCGCCACGCCTGGCCCGGACCCTGTTGAACCTAAGTGGCCTAAAGCCAGGACAGACGGTACTCGACCCCTTCTGCGGCTCGGGGACTATACTCGTAGAAGCCCTCAAACGGTCTCTCAGGTGCCTTGGGCTCGACTCGAGGGCAGGCCGCGTCTTGGAAGCACGTGAGAACCTACGATGGGCAATCGGTGGTGTCACTGACAGGGGATTCGATATCAGGAAGGGTGACGCCAGGGAGCTACCCAGGATTCTCCGAGGTACGAAAGTGGACGCCATCGTGACCGAACCGCTGTTGCTACCGAGCCTGACCGCCAGACCGAAGACCTCAACTGCAGAGGCTTTGATCCGCGAATCAGCAGAGGTCTACAACGACGCCCTAGCGTCCATGGCCGACTCAATCCAACCCCACGGTAGGATAGTGGTGGTTGTTCCTGTGATAGAGACGATGGATGGGGATGAGGTCACTCTCACGTTGGACGGCAGGAGGCTGGGTCTCCGATCCTATCAGCCCGGACCTGTAGGCTTCGAGTACCCAGTGAGGCTGTCGTTCGAGAGCACGAGGTGGGTGAAAAGGGCGGTCTACGTTTTCGAGCCCCCAGACTGAGTTGCTTGGATGACTGCCGCTGCCTTTCTAAGGACCCCAGAGAGGGCGTTGAGTTGAGAGTCAGTCATCTTGGAGGTCGCAGCTATCCTCTTTCCAACCTCCATCATGCTATCTGTTTTGTGCTCTGCCATCTTTGACGCCGCCGCAAGTTCTGAAAGGCTCTTCGCGAACACCTCCCTGGATCTGCGACCCTGAAGCGTGTGGCTCTTTCCGGGCCCGCGGGAAGCGAGGTAGAGAACTATCGCGGCGGCATGGCCAATGTTGAGTGATCTGTAACGCTGTCCGGTGTCTATGGTGGTAGTCACATCGCACGTCCTGATCTCTTCGTTAGTCAGGCCTGTAGTGTCCCTTCCAAAGACAAGTGAGGAAGTGGTCGCGGACGAAAGGATGCCATGCAGCTGGTCCGCGCTGACCATCCTGCGTATGATGTTGGATCTCTTGGAAGCCCTGACAGCAGTGGTCGCCACTAAGAGTTCGTTCTCCTCCCTCACCCTTTCGAAGGTGGTCACTACGGCCCTGTCGAGGACATCAGAGGCATGCGAGGCATAGATAGACGCCACCGAGAGGTCAGCGATGGGATTGACCAGGTAGAGTCTTCCTACTCCGAAATTCTTCGCGAGTCTGGCCACGTGCCCCACGTTGACCGGGCCCCTGGGCTCGACCATTGTGACTGAGACCCCCCTGGGTAGCATACTGCCTCTCCGCCGACGGGGGATAAATCCGTCACTCTTTGCATAAATCTAAGACCTCTTCTGGTCCGAGCGAAAACACCCGCCTCCGACCGTAGCCTGGACCATCCATGCCAAGCTCCGCAAGCGCAGAGCTCACCTGCCTCCTTCTGAGCGTGAAGAGTTTGATTATCTTGGATGCCTCTCTCTCCGAGAGCCTGTGCCTCGGCATGATGGCGACGACTACGGATTCGACCTTGGGACGAGGCAAAAAGACCTCACTCGCAACATACTCGAGGATTCTGATGCTGAATGCAAGCTGCGCCAGGGCTGAGACCCCCCTGTAGTCCCGACTACCAGGCGGAGCGGTCAACTTCTCGACGAAGTCTCTCTGCAACATCACTACAGCCCTGTCGAACTCCATGGTGCAGAGCCACTTGATGAAGGCGGAGGACTCTGAGTATGGGAGGCTGGCGACCAGCACGTCGAACTCCGGCCTTTCGGCGAACGCGTCTCCCAGTCGGACATCTGCTTCTGTGCCTTTCAAAGCCTCTAACGTCTCATCGAAGTTCTCCCTGTCCACCTCATAGGCCAAAAGCGACGCCCCTTTCACCGCGAGGAGCCTTGTGATGGCTCCCTTACCAGTGCCGATTTCTAGCACCCGTTCGCCTCTGTCGATATCTGCATATTCGACCATCCTGTGTGCCACCCCTCCATCGGTGAGATAGTGCTGACCGAGCCTATGCCGTTTCATCTACTTCTTGACATATGGCCTCCGCTCTTCACCTGAATTACAACTTTCCGGTTCTCCGTCACTTGCAAGGGTGAGCTAGGTCGGCCTAGTGAATGACTTCCGTCTATGGACTCGTAGATATACCCCAGTGACTGTCACCGCCACGTCTACCACACCGATACCACACCGATAACAGCGAAGTCTACGATTAACAAGAAGATTGAGCCGCAGACGGGGTCTGATTGCGGTGTTCCGCAAGAATGCAACCCCAATTCAAAACAGTTCCCAATGGCTGCGTAGATTGAAAGGAGAATCAAGGGAACGCCTCCCGCCGTGAGTGCTGAACCAAACACCGCCCGCCTGATTCCTCTTATTCTAACAGGGTGAGTATGAAGATGATTTCCGAAGATGACCATCCAAATTCCTAGCAACCCCAAGGCGAACCCGCCCAAATACAATGGATGGGTAATCACGAGCAGGCCGTTCGGCTGAACAGACTTGACCCTGTACTCCTCAAGCAGGAAAGAGGCCAAGAATGATGCGATACCACGAATCAGAACTAGCAGGGAGACTGTCACGCTGGCTCGGCCATTCATCATGAATCCATTTCGTATGTAGGATTTGGAGTCAGCCAAGTATGCGTATCGGCGACCACAGATTTGACCCAGCAAGCCGGTCTCAAATTCGTATGACAGCCAAGCACGTTGGGCAGAAATCCAACCAGTACAGAAGGGTAACAGTGTGCCCTAATGGCCGTCCCACTGTGATTAAGACCTCAGGAGATTCCAACAACGCAGGGTCCGGTTCCGTCTGACGGGTCGCAAGACACCTTGGTTCCGTTGGGAAATGTCGTGATGATTGTTCCATTCTGAAACCACCTAGCAATAGAACCTTGCGGTGCCCCGCTCACGCAAAGGGAGGAACCGTTCGAATAGTTGTAGCACCCGTGTTCGTCAAGATACACCTGGGTATATGCACAAGTCTGGATTGTCTCGGTCGTCCCGTTCAGGATTGCTTGTGTCTAACCTGGAGAGGCACAGTACACCCCGGATGGTTGCGCGTAGATGGGGAAGTAGGCTCCGACAACGACAGTCAGTATTGCGACGCCGAACAGGGCGGCAATCGCTCCCGCTCCGATTTCCTTCTTGTAATCAAGTATTGCATTCAATCTTCCACGGCGGATTGGTTGTCGAAAGGGGGGGATGATACTAGGGTTTAGGCAACCACGAAAATTCGCATTTCTAATTTTAGGATGATAACATGTGTGGATATGACTGGTTTGGCATGGCCGAGACGCAGTGGACCGATTCGAATGTTGCCCGGGACGGGGACGTGTCAAGGGGCACGACGCTTAGAGTGTACAAGTTCATATTCAAAGAAGGGAGAGCAGTCAGAACCATGAAGTTCGGCGGGCACTTGGGCTCAGCTCGCCTTCCGTTGTACTGTACCACATTGCCAAACTACTTCAAGCGGGTCTGATCAACGAATCGGAGAACGGCTACTCGGCTGACAAAGCGGTATTCGGGAACCCCATCAGAGTTAGGAGAGTCGTACTACCCTTCCAAATCACCTACGCCGTCCTTTTCGCCGTTGCCTTCGCTGTTCTTCTGATGGTATTGAGACCTCCAGACCTGACTTCGACGTACGTGTTCAGTCTCGCGATAATCTGAGTGGGCCTTGTCGCATCGCTTTATGAAAGTCTCAAGGCAGTAAGGGGACTCTGAAAGGCCGAATTTCAACCCAGCACGCTGTTTTTAAGTCCCGGTGACCGCGCCCTACCAACCCTCTATCTATTGTAGGCTGAGAGGTTAACTGCCGCAGAATTTTCCAGAAAGAATAACAGCAGTTAACATGGGAGACAGGTTGCCTACTAGCGCTACTACATGTGGGGGAGCGTGCCTGTGTGTATGCAGGGTTCCTTGCGCCTCCGCCGGGAATACCTCATCCTAGAGCTTGGCCGAGGCCATTCCACCAAGACCGTGGGACTGCGAGAGGGGGCGGATCTGGGAGACTGAAGCTCAGGCGGGTTGTGGCGTCAGCTGCAAGTGTCACTGTAGAGGTGGCGCTGTAGCCGTTGAAGGACGCGGTGATGATATAGGTCCCAGGCATCAAGGTGTGGCCTGAGCTGTATCCGCCGGTGCTGTTCGTCTTGAATTCCCTGAAGAACCCGCTCTGCTGTGTGATTGTTATGTTGGCGAAGGGCGCCGGGGACCCATTGTAGGACACTTCGATGGTGAGCGCGGCCATGAAGGTGAGGGTCACCTTGGTCTGGCCGCAGGCAC
>JAJYYP010000059.1 GCA_021800855.1 archaeon
CACAGAAGCGCTCCAGAAAGCTCGGAAAGGACCTCTCACACTCCTGCATAGACCGAGAGTGACGGCTGGCGCCATTCACAACCCCCTCAAATAATCGGCCCGGATTCCGATTGCGCCTATCTGTCAGCACCTGAGTCTGACCATCTGAAGGTCGAGCCCCTAGCGGGAGGCGGAAAAGATAGAGCTACATGGAGGAGCGTTTCAGCGCCTCAGAAGCTCGTCCCGCCTGCGTCCCGTCTCTGGCGAGGCTAGCTCGCCCTTCCCTCGTTCGGTTGAAATCCTTCCCCTACTAGCCGCCATGCCGTCGCGCCATTTGCTTGTCGGGATGCTCGGCGCCTTCCCCGAGAGGAGAGGTTCCATGTGGCTCACCACGACTCCCCACTCTCTGGAGACTGATGGCCACGGACTTCAGAGGCTACCAATGTCAGAGCGCTGACGCGACAGCGTCGACATGCCCTTCGACTTCGACGCTCCTAAACGCCCTCTCGACCCTCCCTGTCTTCCCTATCACGAAGGTGGAGCGGTCTATCGCCCAGACCTTCTCGCCGTCGAAGTCGAATTCCTTGTAGACGCCGTACGCCCTCGACACCGATGCGTCGGTGTCGGCCAGCAGAGGGAAGTTGAGCAGATACTTCGCCTTGAAGTCCCTGTGCGACTTGACGTCGTCGTTGCTTATCCCTAGGAGCTGAACTTCATTTGTCCGCCTGGCCAGGACAGAGTCCCTAAACGCGCACGCCTCTGCAGAGCACCCTGGTGTGCCGTCTTTGGGATAGAAGTAAAGGACGACCTTCTTCCCCCTGAACATGGCAAGGGAATACTCCTTGCCGTCGTCCCCGTAAAGGGTGAAGTCAGGAGCTGCCTCCCCTTCCATCGCCAGCGGATTGCCATCATGCCTTTCAGGAACGTCTTCCATGTCCCTCAGCCTCACCCCGCGTGTGGAAAAACATGGACACGCCATGTGACCATCCACCATTTTAAGCCCGACGGGAGACCAAGGGAGGGATGTACGAGCTGGACCTGACCTTCGCCCACTCCTGTTTCTACAGCGACCTCTCCCGCCGCTTCTCGAAGGCGAAGTTCTCCCTCTGGCCGGGCCTCCGCACCCTCTTCTTCGAGGCCCGTACCGAAGATCACAGTGAGTGGCGTCGGATGAACAAGGAGTTCGACCGCCTCGCAAGCCTGAAGGGCTCCAGAGTGCTGCAGAAGGCCTCCAATGAAGGCGGTTACCAGGTCCTGATGGCAGCCCCGGCAGGAGGCCTCAGGGGGAGCTCGATAGACATGGTCACGGCCAGCGACTGCCTTTTCATCCCACCCGTCATCCTCGAGGCAGGGAAAGAGAGGTACCGCATAGTGGCCTTCGACCGCGGAGGCGCCGGCAGACTCCTCGCCAAGTTCAGGGCTCAAGGGAAGGCAGAGATAACGCACAGAGCCGAACTGAGCAGGGGGGCCGCCTTCCAGGGGGCAGTACCACCTTTCTTCGACCCGTTCTCCAAAATGACCTCGCTGCAGTTGGCGGCCCTAGCCACATCGATGGCCATGGGTTACTATGGCTCACCACGGCGCATCTCTACCGGAGAGATTGCTGCCGCCCTCGGCGTCCCCCGGACGACCTTCCAGCAGAGGAGGCGCTCAGCGGAAGCCAAACTGATGGCTGCCCTGGCGCCCATGATCCTCACCCGGGCCGAATTCGCGCCCTTCAGAGAGAAGAAACCGTCAAAGAAGCCGCTTGACTAGTGCTGTCCCTCTTCACGGTCCTCCTCAGGCTGCATCAGAAGCGACCCGACAACGATCAGGACAATCAGGATCGATGGGAGATAGTTGAGCCACTGCGGGAGCCCGTACGTGTCGACATAGTATGCCAACAGCTCTACGTATGGTATCACGAAGACGACCTTCCCAACCAGGCAGTTCTGGGTGATCGGGCTGCTCGCTATGCCGAGGGACTGGTCTGTCCCGGGGTTGTTGTCCCCTTTCGTGATCAGCCCCGCAGGGGTTATGGCGACCACCCGGTGTACCACAGATATCCCGAGTGCCGAGCATGACCCGTCGTAGACTATGATGTTACCCACGTGTATGTCGCTTATGGGGACGCTCTGCAGGACTACCAGGTCTCCCCCTTCCAGCGTCGGGAGCATGCTGTGCCCGTCGACTCTCCTCGTGTCTGTCTGGACGAAGTACGCCCAGAAGAGCAAAAGGATCACGGCTGCGACGTAGATGGCCGTGCTCTTCGAGGCCACTTTCATTGAGAAGGTCCCGGGTTTCGGCTGGTTAAATGTTTGAGCGGTTGATGTGTTTTTATCAGCCCCAGATATGTCGTTCCGTCGTGGCGAGGGTCCCCCTTAAGCTGGTCGCATTGGACGTGTTCTTCATCGTCCTTGCCTACTTGGTGGCGAGGGACCAAGAGGCACGAGCGGCCTATGCGGCTTCATTGCACGACGCCTGTGCCGGGCTCTGCAGCTACACGCCATCTTTCAGCTACGGCTTGTTTACACAGTACTTCACTATGTCTGGGAATGGGGTGACGCTCACAAGCCCTCCGACCCTGGACTGGTTCCAGGTGATTGCCGTCGTGTTGATTGCCATAAACGGCTGGTACTTCTACACAACATATGTAAGTGGACGGAGGTCGGACGCAGCCGACTCGCTTCGTCCGCCGTCTGACCAGGGTTCACTTCCATAATCCTCACACCTAGCGAAAGGGTCGTCCTTGCGCAGGTTCAAATTCCGGAACCCTGCGAGCCAGGCGTGGGCCCGCTCTTGAAGCTGCTCGCGAAGAAGTCAGGGTCGGCCGTGCAAGCACAAGAAGAGATTGCTGCTGTTACGTCGGCGCTCGGCCTCTCCGGGGCACGATGTGAAGACGAGCAGATGGCTGGCCTGGCTTTGTGCGCCAGGGGCGAGCGCATCGAAGTGGTCTCGAGTCATTTGTCCTGGAGGGATTTCGAGAGGTTCTGCTCCAACATCCTCCGCGCTCGCCGTTATCGGGTGATGGAAAACATCTACCTGAAGAAGCCGAGGGCTCAGATAGATGTCCTGGGGATATCTGACCGACTATCTCTGGCGATAGACTGCAAGCACTGGGCCCGCCAACCAGGCCACTCCGCCCTCGGCCGACTTGTCGACGCACAGAAGGATAGGGCGAAGAGGCTCCGCGACAGCCTGGACAGGGTCGGCCCCATCGTACCTCTGATAGTGGTGATGGTAGACCCAGGGATAAGGTTCGTTGCAGGAGGTGCCGTGGTCCCAATCTTCGCACTTGCGGACTTCTTGGATAACATTGAAGCCTATGCCGGCTACGTGGAACCCGTATGAGGATCAGGCTCAGGCACCACGGCGGGCCCGAACTCGCCTATAGCATCCGATATTTTATTGTAGACTCGCTCTGGGTCTGGGATGTCTTTGAGTGGGACCACGCCGACTCCCGCTACCGACCTATGAGTGCCCTTCCCCTTCTTGAGCTCAACGTACAGGGTGCCGCAATGAAACCGCCTGGCGAGCATCCCCTGGCCCACTCCTATCCCTAGGATGTTATCGTACTGAATGATAATTTCCTCTCTCCAGGGCCGATTCACGTGGATCCCCGAGCTGTCGAACCTGTAGGTCGTCGCTTCTTTGTTCAGCATGTACAATCCCACCATCAGATAATAGACGCCTAGGAACAGGATGTAGCTTGGGAGTGTTGACCAGTTAAGAGTGAGGAAGGGAGTAAGCACTGCCATGGCCAAGGTCGCCTTTAGGAGGCTCTTGGAGACGTTCGACTTCAGGACTTTCTCTGGTTCCAAGACCCGGTTCAGTAGAGCCAGCACGCAGCCTGGATGTCTCCCACCTTCCTGAGCTCCGGCTCCTTCTCTCTGCAGATGTCCATCACGTATGGGCAGCGCGGGTGGAATCTGCAACCCGGGGGGAGTGCGACCAGACTCGGGACCTCTCCAGTGGGCGGGGCAAGGTCATGAGTCTTGATAGTGGGGACGGACTTCAGAAGCGCCTGAGTGTATGGATGCTTTGGGTTGAATATGACCGACTCGGTCGGACCAGTCTCGACGACTTTCCCGGCGTACATCACCGCGATTCTGTCGGAGATGAACCTCGCCACAGAAATGTTGTGGGTGATGAAGAGATAGGTGAGCTTGAGTTCATCGTGGATTTTGGCGAGAAGGTTCAGAACCGACGCTTGGACCGAAGCGTCCAGCGCGGATGTCGGCTCGTCCAAGACGAGGAATGTCGGATTCCCGATTATCGCTCTCGCGACAGCGACCCTCTGCCTCTGGCCTCCAGATAAGTCTCGAACCCTCCTCTGTGCGAATGTCTTGGAGTCAAGGCCGACGAGTTCCAACGATGTCTTAAACTGAGCTTCCTTGCTCTCCCCCCCTATCCCAGACCTGTGGAGTGGCTCGGTAACGATATCCATGATGGGCATCCTCGGGTCGAGGCTGTCGGTCGGATTCTGGAAAACCATCTGTACCTGCCTCCTCACCTTCCTCCAGAGTCTTTTGCTGACCTTCTCGTTCATGAAGTATATCTCCCCACGGGTGGTCGTCTCCAATGTGACCAGCATTCTCCCGAGCGTCGTCTTCCCGCTCCCGCTCTCGCCAACTAGCGCGAGGACCTCGCCAGCGGCGATTTCGAGGTTCACCCCGTCGACCGCCTTCACCCAGACCTTGGGCTCGCGTGAAATGAGAGACTGGATGAATCCCTTCTTGGACGCTTCGAACCACTTCGTGACCCCCACAGCTCTTATGACGGTATCGTTCTCAGTCATAGAGATGGCACCTCACCATGCGCTCGTCCTTCTGCCTCGCCTCGGGGGGTTCTGTACGGCATATGTCCATAACCCTCGGGCATCTGGGGTTGAACCTGCACCCAGGAGGAGGAGAGATCATGTTCGGCGGTGATCCCGGGATCGAGACAAGCTCCCCGTCTCTCCTCGATTTGTTGGGGATGCTGTTCACCAGCGCGACTGTATAGGGGTGCAGCGGGGTCGAAACTACCTTGTCCACCGCGCCAAACTCTGAGAGCTCCCCTGCATACATCACTAGGAACTTGTCTGCGACGGTGTACGCGACGGCCATGTCATGCGTTATGAAAAGCACCGACATCCCATACTCCTTCTTCAGGTCCTTGATCAGTTTCATCACCTGGGCCTGGATGGTCACGTCGAGCGCTGACGTGGGTTCATCCGCTATCAGGAGCTTCGGCTTCATCACCAGGGCCATCGCTATCACCACCCTTTGAATCTGGCCGCCGGAGAGCTCGTGGGGATACCTCCGGAGTATCACCTCTGGATCGGGCATCCTCACCCCGGTCAGCCCTTCGACGATGTCCTTGTAGGCTTTCGTCTCGTCGTACTCCCTGCCAGCTACTCTCTCCCGCATCTCTACGGCCTCCAGCATCTGGACGTCGACCCGCTTGACCGGGTTCAGGCTGTTAAGTGGGTCCTGGAAGATCATGAACACATCGTTCCCCCTGTACGCTCTGAGTTCATGCCCCTTTAGAGCCAGCACGTCTTTGCCGTCTAGAGTCACGCTTCCTTCATATTTCGCGTTCGGAGGGAGGAGCCTCACGATCGCATGGCCGAAGGTGGATTTGCCGCAGCCGCTCTCGCCCACCACCGCGACGCTTTCGCCCTTGTCGATTGAGAGGTCAACCCTTCTGATTGCTTCTAGGTTACCATATACAGTACGATAACTCACTCGCAGTCCCTTGACATCGAGGAGCAACTAGTACGAAATCCTCCCACCGACCATGTCCTGTATCCTGTCCCCCAGAAGGGAGAAACAGACCACGACCGCCAT
>JAJYYP010000015.1 GCA_021800855.1 archaeon
CAAAGTCGACGAGACCTAGGTCCACGTCCAACATGGGAGAGAACCGAGGCAAGAGTGACCGGCGGTTCCCACCCGGGGTCAAGGGAGCCGGACGGAGCCCTTCGGAGGAGTGGACGCGTCGGGATTCAGTGTCCGCGGAGGCCAAATCTCCGCTCCCGATAGTGAAGTATTGGGAGGATCGAAACGATGAGCTTCGATCCGCCTTGCGCGGCTCAATCCCGTCCGAGGTATTGAGCCTTCCGCGCGGGATGAATTACAGGCTGCACCCTTGGGGCCATCATCCTGGCCCCCCCATGAAGCGCTTGGGCACCGGAGGGCGACCTCCACGCCATCGGAGTGTGGAAGCGCGGCCGGGAACAGACACAAGCCAGCACCACCGAGCGTTGCGCCATGAGTTCCACGAGTGACTTGGCCCACCAGTGTGTGCGTTGGGTCCGGGCGGAACCTCCAAAGGGGTAGTGGCGTTTCCGAAGGCGATGAACCGCGACCAGTGGCGAGAGGCGGTGAGGCGCCTCTCCCTGGAAGAGTTCCGCGTCCTCCAAGAGGTCGTCGGCCAGGAGTACCACGCGAGAGAGGCCCAGCAGATGGCCACCCTTCGACCAGGCGACTGGGTCGAGTTCGAGGACCGCTACGGGGAGACCGTCCGCGGGGTAGTCCGCCGGTTGAACCGGCGGACCGTCGAGGTGGCCGCCGACAGACACGGGCCGGAAGGCGGCCACCACCACTGGCGCGTCAGCGTCTCGCTGGTCCGGCGGATCGTCCCGGGGGAACCCTCCCCCGCCGAGCTTCCGGCCGGACACCCTTGAGGACGGTGAAGGGATGGGGTCGAAGAGAAGAGCTCGGCCGGAGGACGGGAGCCTCGAGAAGCTCATCGAGGAGGCGACCGTCGACGCCTACGGTCCGGCGGAGCAGGCGACGGGGTTCCTCACGATGATCGAGGAGCACGTCGGGTTCCCCTTCAAGGCGAGGGTGATCGGGGAGGAGGTGGAGGTCACCTCGGTCGATGTCACCGAGGACGGAGAGGACTTGGTCGCCAAGTGCCGCCGCCGTGGGAGACCCTACAAGGTGCTCCTTACGGAGGTGAGGATCCCCGGCGAGGTTCGGGGGAAAGAGTGGATCGCGGCCTACTTCCAGTTCCTGGGGAAGAATCTCTGACGGGGGCCCGCCTGCCCACTTCGTGAGCCAGGCGGTCGATCGGGGACCCTACCCGTGCGAGTCGACCGTCCCCGCCCTCCCTACCTTCCTCCGGGCTTGTCCTCTCGTCACCACGTCGCGGAACTTCTGGGTGGCCTTCGCCACCGCCTGGGCGTCGGTGACGTGCCGTACGCCGAAGGTCTCGACCCACGGCTTGAGGAGGCTGACGGGGTGGGGCCAAGTGGGAAGCGCCGGAGAGGTCGGCGCGGGGATGACGCTCGACATCGGCAAGACTGGAGCTTCCCTCCAGGAGGTGGCCGTTCTTCCGCTAGGGTCCACGTACGGGAACCCCTCCGGGCTCACGAGAAGGTCGGGGAGGTGCCCCGTCGTTCTCAGAGCCTGCGCCAGGGCACGCGTTACCGGGCCCGGGGCGGCGTAGTGCTCCGCCTCGGCGGAGGCTGCGAGCCCGAAGTCCCCCTCGATCACGTAGGCTGCCCAGAACCCCTCCTCAGGGTGGATCATGTCCACGAACCAGAGCCTCGGGCCGAGTGGACCCGAGCTGTCTTCTTGGATCTCCAACGCGCCTCGGACGAACCACAGACCCTCCCAGGGGACCAGGAGGCCCCTGAACGTCGTTCCCGGTTTGTCCAGTTCATCGCCAGGGCCAGTCGACGGAACGAAGGAGACCTTGAGTTCCTCCTGCGTGAGCAGATCACGCACGGTGAGCATCCTGCGCCGCCTTCCGGGACCTGTGGAGCGAACGACTTGGAAGCGGCCGTGCCGCGATTGGTGGAGCGCCTGGTCAATGGGACGCACGAAACCCCAGGCCTGGGACTGGTGCCGGTAGATGGCCTCCGCAGGGGGGTCCGGCCACTCGTCCGACCGATGGGCGAACGCGAAGTAGAGGCCGAAGGAGAGGGTCTCCTCCATGGGCTGGTCGTCGAGGCCCCGCTCCTCGAGCTTCGTCCACTCCGGAAGGCGAGCGTAGGTTTCCATCGCCTCCTCCCACGCGCCCGACATGGTCGTATCTGCCTGGGCGCTCACGAAGCCCACGATCTCCGCCAGGCGATTCGAGACGTAGGCCGCGTCCTCCGCCGAGCGCAAGGCCCGAGCCCCGAAGCTTGCGCGCAGTATCCCGAGACCCCGTTCCATCGTGGGGGAGAGCTTCTCGGCCACCGCGCCCGAGAGCGCCATGAGGGCTTCTTCGTGGAAACCTTGAGCGGACAGGAGCTCGAGCAGGTCCAAGAGCGCCTTCGCGAGGTCATCGGGAGGCGAGGCCGCGTCGACAGCCTTCTGCGCTTCCGTGGTGGCATCCTTCCATCGCCCGCGCGACTCCAGAAGGTCCAGAAGAAGGTGGCGAGCTGGTCCCCCCGAAGGACCTTGGGCTATCGCGGCTCGGAGCAGGTTCTCGACCCGGGAGGGGTTACGGACCAATACGACCCGCCGAAGGTAGGCCATGTCGGACTGGTCGTCCAGGAAGCGGAGGAAGGGACCCGTCGCCGCGCCCCCGAGGGGTCCGTCTGACGCGAGCACGTCTATGGCCTCCCGGAACCCTGACAGGTTGTCCAGATCGAAACTGTGGACAACGGACGCGTCCGTGCTCGCGAGGGAGACCCGACCGACAATGTGGGGGGGAAGGTCCTCTGTCGAGTCCAGGGGGACCTGGTTCCGGGTCTGAAGGTGCCTCGCGTAGAGGTTCGCCAGCGCTTTCCCCCTCGCCGAGCCTTCATGCCTCGCGGCCTCAACGAGGTGTAGCCATCCTGCCGCGTCATCCGGAGAGAGGGCGAGGAACCTTTCGAGGACCCCCTGGGCGCCGGAGTCTTCGATGGCCGGCTCCGGCCGTGCGGGGGCCTGGTGGCGACGACGGCTCACGGCCACCCCCCTCGAACCCGCGTCCTCGGCTGGGGGCTGCGGGTGCCCCGTTGGCGCGCGAGGGGGCCCGGTGCTTTGAGCCCGAGACGCCCCAACTCATCCCACAGTGCTGGGAGCCCAGGATAGCGGCGGTAGAGCGACCGGAGGATCTCGTTCGTCCCGTCCCCCTTGCCCGCTCGGTCGCCCATCGAGCAGGCCAGCTTCACGAGGGGAGCCGCACTGGAGTACGCCCCGCGCGTCTTGAACGAGATAGAGCGCTCGGCGAGATCGAGGTAGAGGTCGCGAGCCTCGCTTGGGAAGTCCTTCTGGGCGGCCCTCGCGAGATGCTCCTGGAGCGAATGGAGGCTCGGATCCCACGAACGGTCCTTGGTCAACCTCCGGAAGACCCGCAGGGCCTCCTGGACCCGCCCTTCCTCCACGTGCACCTCGGTGAGCAAGTGCCCGAGGTCGGGACGCCGGAGATGGCGGAGCGCGGCCGGTTCATCCCTTGACCAGTTGCGCATTCGTTTCGAGACCCGCTTGAACGCTTCGTAGGTGGTCATCGAAGGAGACTCTAGGAGCCGCTCCCAGGCCAACTTCCGCGCTTGGGGAAGGTCGTTCTGGGCCTCCGCTTGTCCTTGGAGCCACTGCATCCATCGATCGTGGAACGCCCGGTCCTCCGGGTCCTGGAGGCGCTTCTCGACGATCTGGACCGCCAGCTCCCAGTGGCCACCCTTCACCAGCAGGTCGGCAGCCTCAGTCAGTTGGTGGCGCGGAACGTCGGTCTCCGCGACGCTCCCCGCCTCCTGCCACCGCCGGCGAGATGCGAGCCGTGCGACCCTCTCCATGTGCAGGCCGTTCGCCTGGCAGAACTCGAGGTACGCTGGGTCCTTGAAGCGCCCTCCATCGAGGTCCAGGACCAGTCTCGCCCCATGCTCCCGCTCGTACCCAGGTGAAGTTCCGGGGAGGCGGTCCATGACCTCATCGGCCACGCGAGCCCGTTCCCCATGTGTCGCCTGTCTTCGCAGGACCCCCGGGACGTCGTCCGACAGGCCGACTCCCCCGTGTCCGAGGTCAGCCCACCATAGCTGCATGAGCGCGCCAATAGCGCGATCCCTCGAGCGCTGGGAGCGTACATGCTTCAGGCCGTCGTCCACGACCTTTACGGCATCTTGGAGGTCCCAGGTCAGCTCTCCCTCTTGGTCTTCCCCGGGATCGTAGTCGTCGGCAAATCCCTCCACGACCCCCGCCGCCCGAAGCATCGCTGCCTCCCAGCGACCTCCCTTCAGGTCCTGGCGGGCCGCGCGGGCGTGCTCTGCGACCTTCCGTTCGGCGCCTCGAATGGGCGACTCCCAATCGATGTCGAGGGCGGATGACACGTCGGCCGAGACCTTGTCCGGGTCGATCCGAGGCGGGGGTAGCCTCCCTTCCCTTTCTTGGAGCAGCTTTCGAGCCAAGCGCTCGAGAGCCGCCCTGGGCATCTGCTTGAGCGACTCGGGGCTCACGCGTGGCTGGCGACGTCCCGCCCTTCCCATGTGTGGCATCCTCAGGTCGGCACCACAGGAGGGGGAAGATGTGCGTGTCGGTCCGCCGGTCTCCGCGAAGTGTGGAGCGTTCGCGGGAAGGTGGTTCACCAGGTCCCCCCTATGTGGGGCTTTCTCGGTCCCAGCAGGAATCTATATCACAGACGGACACTTTACGTCCTTCTGTGCTATGACTGCCAGGACACGGAGCACGGCTCTCTGGGAAGTCGCCGCCCGGGAGGGGAGAGAGTTCCTCACCGGGCGGGCCATCTCCGAAATGGCCCGACGCATCGGAGCGAAGCCCGAGAACGCTCTCCGCCATCTCCGCCGTGAGCACTACCTCCTTCCCCTCTTCCGCGGCTTCTACTATGTTCGGACCGCTGAGGAGGTACGGCTGGGCACCGAGCGGCACGACGCCCTCGAGCTCTTCGCGCTCGCCGCCAGGGCCAAGGGGATCGGGGAATGGTACTTCGGTCTCGAGACCGCGCTCCGTCTCCACGGGCTCACGCACGAGGACCGTCGAGAGGAGACGGTCGTGAGCCGCTCGTTCTACCGCATCCGAGGTGTACCGATCGGGACACGCCGTTTCGTCGTCCACAAGTGGGACCCGGCGCTCTTCCGGTTCGGGCTCGTTCGGCGCGGTAGCTACCGGGTGAGCGACCCGGAGAAGACCATACTTGACCTCGCCTACCTGGATCACTGGCGCGAGAGGAAGGGACACTCGCCGACCCGGACCTGGACCGAGCACGTGGGCTCGGTGGACGCCCGTAAGGTCCGCCTGTACCTTCCCCGGTACCCGGAGGAGCTCCGTCGGATCGTGGAGGAACGCCTGTGAAGTCCTTCGTGCCGATGCTCGCCCAGCACTTGGGCGTGAAGGACCAAGAACTTCTGGAGAAGGACGTCCGTCTGCACACCTTGCTGGGAAGCCTCGCCCGAGACCCGTCCTTCGGCCCCCACCTGGCCTTCAAGGGTGGGACGTGCCTCATCAAGTGCTATCTCGACTACCCGAGGTTCAGCACCGACCTCGACTTCACCTGGATCGAGGCGAACTCGGTCCAGGCCGAGAGGCAGGGCACGAAGGCGTTCCGTCGAGGAGTCCGGCCGTCCCAACGAGAACTCGAAACGTGGTTCCAAGCCTGGGCCAAGGGTCAGGGGTACCGCGCCGAGCACCCAGAGTTCTTCCGCTATGGGCGGAGCAACCGCATGATGACCGTGAACCTGCATTACTCCTCTCGCTCGGCGACGAACGGGTTCGTCAAGGTCCAAGTGAACTTCGAGGAGCCCCTCCTCTACCCGCCCGTGGCGGCCGAAGCGAAGAGCCTCCTCCGAGGCGACGTCCCGGCCGCCTTCCTCCTCTTGGAAGGGGACCCGGCGGGGGGGTACGCGGCTCCCATCCCGGTCACCGCCTACGACCCGCGCGAGATCCTTGTCGAGAAGTGCCGCGCCATCCTCACGCGCACCGCCGCGAAGAGCCGGGACCTCGTGGATCTCTATCTCCTGGAGCGGGATCGAAGCCTTCGGGTGGAGGACCACGGGCACGGGATCATGGAGAAGACTCGCAGCGCAGTGAGAGGCGCCATGCGCTATCGCACGCAGGCCGAACAGTTCGATGCACGAGAAGCGTTCCTCCTGGAGGAGGACGTACGCCCCCTCCTCCTCAAGCCGATCGACATGGCTGCCTTCCAAGAGCACCGAGAGCGCATCATCCACTTCCTGAAAGGGCTGTTGCCGCAAGTCCTCGCCTAACCTCGCGACGGGTCTCGTTCGTCCCCACGTCCGCCAAGGACGAAGGAAGGTGCGCCCACCGAGCCGAGACCTCGAGGACCTCCTGGAGTTCTCGGATGAGTTCGACAATCGCTGTACTGGGGGAACGAGAACGCACGATGCCCCGAGCTCCCCCCTCGAGATCTCCAGCGGACTCCATGATTCTCGTTGAGCCCGTCAGGGGAGGGAACGTGGAAATAGCGCTGGCGTCTTGTTGCGGTCGAACTTCTGTAGACGAGACTCGCAGTGGGTGGTGAGTGACGTGGCCTATCCCGAACCGATCCCCGTACTGAAGGGGAAGGCGGCCGAGGAACTAGTGAGCAAGCTCTTCCGGGTTGCGAAGCCTCCCAAGAAGAACGAGAAGTGGGTCGGTTCCCGCGAGGTCTACCTCAAGCTCCGCCCTCGGAACGGAACGTAGCCGTGACGAGGGCTCGCGGGATTCGGGAGAGGGAGACTGGAGGAGTCGCCACACTCCTGCCTACCGCGCATCGGTAGCGCCGGTAGGTGCGCCTTGACCTGCGGCGGGCTTGACCCCGACCTTGCGCAGCTTGGGAGGGAAACTCACCAGTCGGACCGTCGGAGGGCCCATGTTGACGTTGTAGAGAGGAATCCCGGCAATGGGGTCGTTCCCGATCCTGAAGATCGCTCCGATGTGCACCGAGATCTCAATGACTGACCCGTCCGCGACCTTCACCCTAAGCTTCCCGTCACCTTCCTCGACGCGGAAGTCCATGTACTCGGCCTGGGAGAGATCGATGTTCATCTGGGGACCGCTCATGCCTCGGTCCTCCCTGAAGGGGAAGGGTTGCTCGCGGGCGGGGCAGTGAGCTGGGGTGGGCGCTCGAGGAGAGACTCACCCTTCATCCCTTTGGCATCTCTCAACAGCTTCCCATCGGGAGTCGCGGTGCTCATCATCTCGAGCAAGTGCGCGACCTGTAGGAACGGTTCACCGTCTGGGTTGATGTGTTTGTACCGCTTTACTTCCTGGATCGTGACCTGCATCTTGACAATCGCACCGTTCGGGAGCAGGTATACGCTCTCCCCTGGCGTGACCACCTTCACGTTGCGATAGACCTGAACTGGCTCCTCCTTCGACGGGTCGAACGGGTTGCCTGAAGGCGCCCCCCGAAGTGAGTCAGGGGCAGCCGTGAGGACAACAACGGAGGTCCGGATGTTCATCCCGCCAGGATTCTTCGGATCGAGCTCGACCCATCCAAGCATGGGTCGAACACGGAGGATGAGTCCGTCCTCCAGTTCGTAGGTTCCCCAGGCTTCCTTGATTGGGGTGACGTCTAGTATTCGGGGCATCAGCCTTGCTCGAGGGGGACCCGCCCAAGGGTCAAGGACTGGGCGCTTGCCGCGGTCAGCAATCCGGGAATCTCTTCCGTGAATCCTTCTGCCCCCACGGAGTGGGAAGAGTCGATGGACGGCGTCGCATCGCTCTCGAGGCTCACGGACTCCACAACCCACAAGCTCGAGGTTCGGAAGATGTCGAGGACCTGACGAGCATCTTGCTCTCCCCGCGCGAGGGTTCCCAGCGCCGCGTCGAGGTATCCCAGCAGCCGCATCTGGGCCAATTCAGAGTTGACTCGGTAGAGCGGTCGCGAACCACCAGAGGCTCTCCGAACGAGCTTGTCCTTCACGAGTCGTGCAATCGCTCTGTTCGCACTTGTCTTGAAGAGCCCCGCTTCTTGGGCGATCTCTGCACGCGTCACTTCCACGGGTCCAAGGCGAATCAAGGCCGCCAAGAGACGGACCCTCGGGGTGCGTCCGAAGAGGTCGGTCATGGGGTCTGTCATCGATAGTAGAGTATCGTTCCGATACTAAGAAGGCGACCCTCCCATCCCGACTGGGTATATAATGGCGACACCATCCTCCACCGACCTTGAGAGTCCCCGGAGCCCAGGCTTGCGAAGCGGCGCGCCTTGCCTCGGGTCTCGCGGACGAGGAGGTCTTCCTCCTCATGGCCGCCGAGGGCCACGGGAAGTCCAGGGCGTTGGGAATCTTCGACGAACGGGTCCTGCGCCGACCTTCCGTCGCCAAGCCCCTTGACTCGCGAGGAACCTCCGTGGACTCGGTGATCAAGGCGCTGCTCAATCAAGGGTTCTTCCTGCGAGCCGGACGGGGTCGGCTCTCAAAATCCCCGGAGGGAAGTTGCGTCGAACATGTTTTCAACGATGTCTGGGAGGACATGATCCTGAGGAACCAGGTGGACCGCTTCGCGGAAGCGAAGCTCGACAAGATTGGCGCGATCAGGGACCAACTGCGAGCAATCTGCGTCCAATGGCAGCAAGTGAACCAGGGCTACGTGTGAAGATGGGTGGCGGAGATGTCGCCCGACAGGCACGAGGTCCGGACATGTTCAAGGTTCAGCGGCGGACGCGCCCCCCTCGCGGGGCCCCGCGGAGGTCCGCGTGAGCTCGCTACCGCTCGCATGGTCGCTCCGCTGCCGTGCCGTCCCGTTGTATGAGTGATAGGCGGGCCGAAGATCGGGGACGTGTCGACAAAGGCCTGGCCTCGCCCGCGACACAAGAGTCGAGAGCCCGCGCACGCCAGCCTACACGTTGGATGACCGGGCAGAGAGGCGGGGTCCGGGGGAGAGCACGGTCCCCCCTAAGACTCGACCTCGGAACGACGGCAAGTGGCAAGCGGGGCGTCTTTTTCACCCCGCCCGCAGGCGGTTGGTGTCGGTACCCTGCGTTGACAAGCCCCGCCACTAGGAAGGGTCGCCCTCCCTTCGAAGCGGCCCCGCCTTGACATCGGACCCCTTTCCAGAACGCATCGGACACTCAACCAAGGCCAGATCTGTTGCCCCTGCTCGTTCGGGATTGGTCCGTCCCCCGCAGCTCATGCTTACGCGTCGAATCGAGCGGCTCGCCGCGCCCGGAGCTCCCAAGTCTCACGGTTGAGGGCCCCCCGAGGTTCGCGGGTTGCGCGTTTGAGGCTGTCCGGAGAAACGGTTATTTTGGACCCGCCATGGAGGCACGGCTCTAGCATGCCTTCCCTTGTTGACCGAATTTACGAGATCGAGGCCCACCACGGGTCTCACGGAGACCGTGAGCACTGGGCTCTTGACGTGTTTGAAACATTCTTGGGATTGAGCGTTCACAAAGGCACCAGGGCAGAGGTCTATCTCGGCCCTGGAGGAGGGCGAGCTGATGTGATCGTCCAAGAAGACGTCGTCATCGAGGTCAAGAAAAACCTGGAGGACGAGGCCGAGGACGCCGAGCGTCAGCTTGCGACATACTTCAGGGCGAAGAGGTCACTGAACATCGGGATCGCGACCGACGGCGTCCGTTGGCGCTTCTTCGTTCGCGTACGCGGAGAGCCGAGACCGTACCACTTCATGACACTTAGTGCCGACTCCACCGACGCACAGTTCAAGGAGTCGCTCCTGAAGAGTCTCCAGGTCTTCCGCAAGAGCAAGCCAGAGCCGGTGGACGCGCAGGAACTATGTGACACGCTGAAGCTCGATACCCCAACGTTCCGCTTCTCCACTCGCCTTCTCGAGGAAGCGTCAAGCCACTCGCCTAGGTTCAGGATAGAGAGAAGGGCGTGGATTGGTGAGTTCAGCCGAGTGTATCCGGGCTTCGACGAAATCTGCCGGAAGATGGGGGACAAGAGTGTCGAGCTCGGATACAACCGCTTCTACATTCGCCACACGTACCTGGTGGTGATAGCTCGCCTTCTTGCAGCAATGCGCGTCTTCAACGCGGCGCAGCTGGCAAGGATGGTCGAGGCTAACCCAGAAGAGTTGCTCGATGGGACTTCCTTGGAGTCCAACGGAGTCTACGTCTCGGATCGGGACGACTACTTCGCGTGGGTAGGAAAGCCCTCGGAGGAATTGAGGACCTTCGTCAAGGAGCTGTTTCTCTCCCTCTCTCGTTACGACTTCAGTTCGGTTGATGAGGATGTTTTCAGACTGCTGTATGAAGAGATCATCGATGCCGATACGCGCCACAGCATCGGCGAGTTCTACACTCCACGATGGCTCGCTCAGTTCATCGCTTCTCGGACGATTCGGTCCGGAGAGGACGTAGTACTGGATCCGGCCTGTGGATCGGGAACTTTTCTCGTGGAGGCGGTCAGGCAACGTGCAGCGCTGCGCTCAAAGTCACGCTCTCTATCGACCAGCGATCTGTCAGACCTAGTAGACCAGACTTGGGGATTCGACATCAACCCTCTCGCAAAGATCCTATCTCGTGTCAACCTGTACCTCGCAATCTCCCGCCTCGCGAAGCTAAACAAGACTGGAACTCCGGGAGTCTTCAGGCCCCACGTCTACACCGCGGATTCACTTTCCCGGATTCGTTCGTCATTCCACAGGTCTCGGCTCGAAGGCAGCAGCGGCTACTTCGTCACGCTGGCCCAACGGTGGGCTCCAGTCCCATCGTCCGTCAGCTCCCTGGAGGATGCCATCAAGGTTGGACAGGCACTCTCGAAGGTTTGTGACGCCTACGTTGGGAGCCGGGAAGGGGGGAAGACTCACTCACAAGCACTCTCCGAGGCTCTCGAGCAATCGCCTAACGCCTTCCGGAGTTCCATCGAAGACATCGTCAACAAGTTGAAGACGGAGCTGGAAGACGGCGATGGGATCTGGGGGCTCGTTTACCGGAACAAGGTAGTCCCACTGTTCTCTAGGAGGTTCGATTCTGTTGTAGGTAACCCTCCATGGCTCGTCTTCCGAGAGATGGACGACGGCATGAAGGATATCGCAAACTTCGTCATTGAAGAACACGGCATTCGACCCAAGCCGAACGTCAAGTCTCACTTCGACCTAGCTATTGCATTTACAATTGCCGCTTCGAGCTATCTCAGCCCCGGCGGCCGGCTAGGATTCGTTCTCCCGAGGAGCTTGGTCGCGGGCCTTCAGCACCTCCCCTTCTTGGAGGTTACGTCGAGTGGGAAGCATTCACTGAGACTCGACGAGATTGACGATCTCCAGGGTGTGGATCCTCCTCCCTTCCCGCACGGAGTTCCATGTGTGGCTGCATTCTTCCACGTCGCGGGGTGACCCATGAGCAAGCTCATCGAGTGGACGGCCAAGTTGAGTGACCGCGATGCACCCGTCTCGGAATTCCTGGCAGGGGAACATGTGGAGGTGGACCTCACAAAGCGGATCCGTTCTCTCCAAGCGCAGCAGGTTCAGACGAAGGAGTACGGGTCCCATCAAGGGGCAACAGTTACGCCGAGACCATTCTGGGTAGTGCGGGTCAGGACCGCAACCCGGGGGGGAGCAGGGGCGTCGGAGGAGATTACGCCTCTCGTTTCGGAAGATTCTATTCAAGTGCAGAGCTCGGAGAGAGCCTCACTGGTTATCGGAGCGGGCAAGAGAAAGCAAGTATGGAGAGGGATCTCCCTTGACGGCAGCGCATCAAGCGGTTTCCTATTCGGCCTGCTCACTTCCAGATACGTCGGCAACTTTTCCGTGCTTCACCGCGACCTCAGCTACCTTCCTGCCGTCACCGGAAACGGTGGTCTCGACGTGCTGCACTACCTAGCGGCTCGTGCGACGGCTCAGCGTACCTTGGAGGTCGAGGACGCTGGTGAGCGGCAGATGCGGGATTGGGTCAAGGCGGCGCAGGCAGAGTGGAAGGCTGGTAGAAAGAAGGACCAGCAGGAGCTCTGCACAGAGCGGCTTGACTATAATGGAGGACTCGCGAGCCAGCCGGCATTGTCCCCTAGAGTTGTCCACACGCGATCAGGGAACTTCTACGCAGCCTTGTTGAATCCAGCTAGCGAGGCCTCGACAGGGCTGTCGCTGAATAAGCTCAAGGTCAAGTCTAGACGGAACGGAAAGGTCGTAGGAACCCAGTCGAGACCGCTCGCCGGTGTGATTGTAGACAACCTTCTGCACTGGATCGAGGTTGGTTCGGTGGTCGAGGGGTACTGGCTGGTTGGGGTGTTGAACTCCGACCCATTCGTTTCTCAGCTCGAAAAAGACGTTCAGGGTCGGGACTTCTATAGCGCTCCTAGTCGACTTCTCGCTCGGTTGAACCTGCGCTACGATCCCTCGAATCCGACTCACGCGGGCATAGCTGACGCAGCAAAGCTCATCGAGAGCATTAAGACGGTCTACGACCGCGAGCTTCTCGCAGCCCAACTTGGAAGTGAACTTTCACTCGTTGACGATACTGACGTGTCCCCGGAAGTGCCGCGGCTGAAGTGGTCCTTCTCGGAGCTATGTCAGGAGAAACGCGAATGCTCAGTCGCATTTGCGAAGATTAACTCGCTGGTATCGAAGATGATTCGCTGAATCGTCGATAGCAGCCGCCCGCTCGTTTCACTCTGAATCGACGAGCTCACAACGTCCAATTCTCCCTGAGGGGTCCGACCGGTCTACTCCTCTGGCGTGGAGTGCAAGTGGCTAGGGCTTCGCGCGCGGCCGGCGGCGCCTCTGGTTCCCCCTCCCACCCGCTTTCGCACCGTGACTCACTCGGGAACTCCCCAGCTGGAGTTCAGGTCTCCGCACAATCGCCCGAATCTTTGGATCATGTCCTCGCTCAAGAGTTCCGGCCTTCCGTCGATCCAGTCGGCTAGGACTCGGGCAACTCGCCATTTCTCGAAATCGACGTGCCCTCTAGCCTCGAACGCTGCTCGGGCTCGATCGGCGACCGACTTCAGTTTGGGGCCAGGAGTAGCAAGTCTCACACCGAGTCCCGGATATGCGTCAGCAAGAGCCCTCTCGTACAGGTCATCAGAAAAGAGGTCTTCTATCTCCAACCCTCCCGGTTCGCAGTAATCACTTACGAAGAACGACTTAACGAGGAGCTTCTCTCTCAGCTCCCTGCCCTTGTTCTTCCCAGGCTCATCTCCATCAAGCAGAGTTGTGAACTCGATATTGTGGGCGGCCAAGAGTGATGCGAGAGGCATCATGTGAGTCGTCCCTCCTGCCGGCGTCACCACCACGTCTTCGCGCAACCCTTTCTTGCCCTTTCGACCGAGCAGACGACTCATCGCCTTGAGGAGCCAGTAGTCCGTAATGCCCTCTACGACCAATTGTCTGGGCGAGAAGAAAAGCGACTGAGACAGGGCGTAACCGAGAGCTGCCTGGAGAGGGAACAGTGAGTCCTTGTCCTTGGGCCACACGTCTTCCGAGACCTTCGTTGTCCCCGACTTCGGGTCCTCGTAGACAACCCGCACTCGCTCGAGGTGATCTCCATCAACCATGAATGGGGAATGAGTCGAATAGAGGAGTTGATTCTCTTTCGAAAGTTTCTCTAGAAATTTGACGATCTTCGCCTGCGCTGTTCCGTGAAGTTGGAGGCCGGCCTCGTCGAGCAGCAGTATCGAATTGGCATGCGCTGCCCTCGCCTCCACCAGAAACACGAGGTAGAACGAGAAGAAGTACTGCATTCCCGCGCTCCTCTGATCGAGCTCTATCTCGCTTGGGTCGAGGTCGTCCGACACCCATACTCGAAACATCGGGCCGTCGATTCCGTACTTGAACTTGTGTTGGCGCTGCTCCCACCAGTCAGAGAATCGCTTCGTCATCTCGTTTGAGGCCGACGACATGAGGATTGCTCTCTCGTCGGCCATCTTGCGAATCTCCTCAACGCTCTTCTGCGGTTGGGTAGGATCGAGCTTCTGCAAGGCCGCCAAGTCAAGACCGACGTGCTCGAAGAGCGCCCTCGTTGCTCGGACTCGGGGAGCAGACGGAGTTTGGCTGAGTTGGTTTAGGAACGTCGGGATGTGGATGGCGCTGTCAATCACGTCGTACCTGTCGAAGTACACAAACTTAGGCAGGTGATCTCCCACCCATTTTCGAGCAGGGGCCATGTTAGCCACAAGCTCGCAGTCCTGCCGGAATGCGTCTATCCCAGCGAAGACTTCCTTCAGCCCCTCTCTCTGCCATGCTTCGTTGACGGCCGATGAAATCGGCCCAGACAGTTGGTTCACCGTCTCCAGGGAGACAAGCTTCTGTTCCATCGCGCCTTTGAATGCTTCCTCGGTCGTCGTTATCGCCGCCAGAATCTTGGTCTTTACCTGGCCGAGTGCCTCACCCTTTCCCTCCGGCGCTGAGGCCGCTTCCACCAGCTTCCGCCAGAGCGCGAGCTGGTGGCGGAGTTCTTTGCCTGTAGTGTCGGGCAACTTTGGGGAGGGGTCGAACTCTACGCTCAGCTTCCCAGAGTAGAATCTCGTACAGGCGACGCTCCTCGTGCGCTTGAGGGTGGGGGCAACTCTTCCTAGTTCTTCCCGGTCCGGATCAGAAAGCTCGAAGATGACTGAAGCCACGGGCCAGTCCTGAGTCTTGAATTCCGCCGCATACCGCCTTCTTGGGAACTCCTTCAGTCCGTCGTACTTCTCCCCATCTGATGGGTTAAGCTTCGAGAGCGCGCGGAAAATCGACGACTTGCCTGCCTCGTTCTTCCCGACAAAGGCAGTGACGGGCTCGCAGCTGATCCAGCCGCTGTTGTCGGTCTTCTTGTAGTTCTGGATGCAAAAACGGATCATGCGCATGGGACTGCCCTCGGCTCACCTGACGGCGGATGGGTAATGAGAATTCCGATGGGGAGGCAGGTAGGGGGCGAGGCCCGCGCAAGTCCACTTCGCCTCAATGTGCAGTACCCCCAGACCGGACCGTTGGAGGCGTGCAAGGTGGTGCCCCTGTCTCCGCATGAGCCCCTCAGAGCAGTTGGTGAACCACGGGACGGGTTCGCGGACGAGATGGGCCCGCAGAAATCCACTCCCGGGCGGTTCAGATCTCCGCGAATCCTGCTCACTCTTGGGCCCGTGAGGACGCGGATGGCGACTGTGGGGGAGGCGAATCAACAGCGTTTAGGCGAGATATCCTGTCGAGAATCCCTTCTGGAAAGACCTCCCTGAGCTTCCCTCGCGTTGCGAGGTCCCCGACGTACCTCTCCAGAAAGTCGTCTCGCTTGACCCCGACCTTCCCGAGGAATGCGTCCAGGAACTCGCTGGCATTGAGCGAATCAAGCAGCTTCTGGTCGAGGTCTTGCGGATTTAGTCGCTCGAGCAGGAAGGTCATTCTCGGTTGCTTGGGAAGGAGTCTCCCCCCACGGTCCCTAATGGCCTCGATCAGTTTCGCCTTCACTACGGCATCCGTCAGCCCGGTAACCCTGGAGACGGCTTCGAGGTCGAGTAGGTAGTTTTCGATACAGTAGCGACTCAGATGGACGAAACTTGGCTCACCCGGGAAGGGGTTCCCCTCGCCGTCACCGTCTCGGATGAACGTCTTGCCAGCGAGGTCGCCTCTCGCCCGAAAGTGCTCAAAGAGGGACTGAACGTTTGCCTTGTTACCGCAAGGCGAGATTACCACGTCTGACCCCGCGCTTTTCGAGAGGGTGCTCAAGACTTGCCGTTGTGCCTCGTCTTCGACGAAGAAGGATGGTCTGTTTGAGTCTCCCAGCCTGACCACCTCAATTGCCTCACCAGCTACCCTGTTCCTCTCTGCGGGGGTCAACTCCCGAGTGCACACGACCTGCCCCTCGATCCAGCGGAGGAACTGACACTGGCCATAGAACGGCTCTGTGAAGATTACCCTGCTGTGTGTGACTACGATCACCTGCCGGTGAAATCGGGCCGAGAAGGACTGAAAGAACGTGAACAGTCGTTCTTCCAGACTCCAGTTGAGGTGGAGCTCTGGTTCATCGATCAGGAAGGTCTCGGAGGAGTCCCTCCAGAGGTAGAGGTTGAGGATAAGAGAGAATACTTCCTGTTCTCCGCAGGAGAGGGCGGAGGCGGGGACTGGGATGCCTCCGGACTTGAGAAGACTAAGCGTCGGATTGCCGGAAACTCCCGAGTTCGGGTTCCAGTCACCCTCGAGCCGATAGTCGGGGAACGTTTCCTGAATAATCCCCGTGAATTCAGCGGCTACCTCCCGCGCCACGCTCTGCGGGCTTGCGTTACCTGGTCGGAGGCGATCGTTGAAGACCATGTAGAACAGCTCTTGGACCGAGTGGTACTTCGTGAAGGTTGCGTCGTCGAACCCCTCGCCGATTCGCTGAGTAATCGCGGTCGTCAGAAGGGTATCACGAAACTGTCCGACTACGGCCTCAATCGCCCTCCGCTCGGCATTTCGCTTGGGCGAAAGAGCATAGACTCTTACGGTCGAGTTCGGCGGGGAGACAGTTCGCGTCCCGGCCTTGATTTGCTTGAGAACTTGGGTCTTCCCGGTCCCATTCTCGCCCCCAATTATGTTGAGTCCGGGAGTGAATCGCAGGGTCTGATTGAAGTGTCCGTCCCAGCAGTTGATGGTCACGCTATCGACGTAGCTCGACATTTACGCGGGCCTTACCATTGCCGGACCTCCGGCCCGCGTTAATGCTTTCTGAGGGGGGTGCGCGCCAAGAGTCACCCAGCAAAGCGAACGAATCTCCGCGGGCCCGTTCACGGCTTGTCTTCGAGTCGCCGGAAGAAACCCTTCACACCCCGTCGTCCTTCGCCCTCGTCGATTTTAGCCACGCCTTGTGCATCTCCATCGCTTCGGTGAGCATGGCAACGTTGTCTTTGTGGTCGAACCTCTTCGCTCGCTCCAGGTGCTCCTCAAGGAAGTTGGGCCTGGGGTCGATGGCCCAGTCCAGCTCCTGGAGGAATGTCCTGAGGTGCAGGGTGTCGGTCTTGAGACCTTCGGCGACGCGCTTCGTCATCGTGAGGGGTCGCCATAGGACCGTCTCAAGCTCGTCGAACTTCCGACCCTTGGCAACGAGCTCGCCCACGCGCCGTTCCAGACCGAGTTCGAGGAGAATGGCCTTCTCGACCGCCCTCCTAGCGGCCCACAAGAGGTCTTCGATCTGCTCACGGGAGTCCTTCACGCTCTCGGTGTCCTCATCCAGGGTCTTGGAAGTGGAGGGCATGAGACAGGGGTCTGGGGCGGTTTCACCCTTCGCGACGCGAAGAAGGTCGTCCTTGGTCGAAGGGTGGACCTTCTCCCACCACTCCCTGAGCTCGAGCAACTCCTTCCGGTAGTCGAATCCATCGGTCATCTCGTCACATCCCCATCTCCATCTGTTGGTGTCGTGTCATCGGTCCGGGGGCCGTCTCCGGTCCCCTGTGCACACCAGCCTCCTGGCCGAGGTGGGACTGTGCCCACTCCTTCATCTCCACGTGGTCCAAGGCGTTCGCCTTCCCGCGCCATTCCTCCCACGCCTCCTTGAGCTTCTCCGGCTCGTCCGTATAGACCGTCGCCGACTCCCGGGCCCTTGAATAGGAGACGTACGCCTGCTCCGCGCTGGCGAGCTTCCCCGTCTCCCCCGCGATGACCACGTGGTCCACCGTCTGCCCCTGCGCCAGGTGGACCGTGGTCGCGTACGCATGCTCCAGCCTCGCGCCGCTCTCGGCGTCCAACGTCAGGTCCTTGTCCCCGCGGTCGAGGCGGACGGTGTATTCCCCCTCCTCGGTCCGGGTCACGGTCCCCCGCTCCCCGTTCACGACCCCGAGCTCCCTCGAGTTCTCACGGAAGATGACCCGGTCGCCCTGGGCGAGCTGGATGCGCTCCTCCCGGTACACGTTCACCCGTGAGGCGACGGCGGGGTCCCACGCGATCCTCTCGCCGGACCTCCGGCCCTCCAGCTCGACTCGCCCGTCCTTCGCCTCCACGACGCGGTACTCCTCCCCGCGCCGGAGGGGGGAGGAGACCCCGCGCTCCATGTAGTCGTTCCAGGGGACCACCACCTGGCCCGCCTCGTAGTTCTGAACCTGTCGGACCTCCTCCTTCGTCCAAGTCTCCCGCCGGATCGTCCTCACTTCGAGGTCCTCCCCAAGGCGGCCCTCCCGCCTCAGTCCGTCGCGGACGTCCCGGTTGATGGCCTCCCGGGTCGCGTTCGTCCCCGAGAGAACGAGCGTCCCCTCCCGCTCTTCTGGCGACCTCCCGAGGAAGTCCTGGGCGGCCGCGTGGGCTAGGTCGGTCGAGGGCCGGAAGGCCTTCGAAGCGAGGTCCATCCCCCGGGCGGCCTGACCGGTCGCGAAGGCCTCCACGACTGCCTTGAGGTCAAGGTCCCGCTGTCGCTGGATCTCGTCGAGCTGGACCGTAGGGGTGCCTTCCCTCACGATGGCGCTCAGGGGGTTTCCCGCTTCCACGGAGTGCAGCTGCCGCGGGTCCCCGATCAGGACCACACGGCTCCCCTCCGCCGCGGCTCGGTCGAGAAGGGTCGCCATGTCCTTCGTGCTCACCAAGCCAGCTTCATCCACCAAGTAGACCCGGGGGCCGGCACCCCTCGTCTCCAGCCACGAGGCGATGGTGTGGGACTCGACCCGCGCTCCCTCCGCGAGGCGACGAGTGGCCGCCGCGCTGGGGGCGAGGCCCAACGGGTGGTGCCCCACCCGCTCCAGTCCTTCCCTCACGGTGTCGAGCGCCAGGGTCTTCCCGGTGCCCGCACGGCCCTCGACGACGGTCACGAGGTCGGGGCTCGTCAGAACGTGCCGGACCGCCTGAGACTGGCCCTTTGTGAACTTGAGTCCATGAAGGGCCCCCTGTCGCTCTATCAAGGTGGTCACGTCCCGCTGTGCCATTATCGGCGGGTGGCCCGCCCTCCCCCGCCCCACGATGTCCAGGATGTGCGCCTCTTGGCCGAGGGTCTCTCGAGTCGCGAAGCGTCCGTCTTCGGCTGCGACCAGGGTCGCGGACCGGTGAACCGCCGGGTCGAGGTCCTCCAGGACCACTCCTCGGGCCAGCCCGGCCTTCAGCGCCTGGGCCGCGACCTCTCGATGAGTGAAGAGGGCAGAGCGTTCGGAGAGGTGGCGGGCGGCGCTCTCGACCGCCACCGCCGCGTTCTCGGGCCGGTCGCGCTCGTGCGCCAGCGCCCCGACCTCCTCCCGGGAGCGGGCCTCCCCGACGAACCTTCCTATGTCGATCCCCAGGGTTCGGGCCCGCTGGTCCCACTCCGTGCGTTGGACCTCCTTGGCCTGCCTCTCCTTCCCCTCCCGGGTCCGGAGGTTCGCCTTCTGGCGCTCCGGCTGGCTCGCTGTCTCCCGGGTCTTCCCGACCTTCGCCAGCTCCCGTTCGATCTGGCCCGCCCTCCTTCCGAACTCCTCCAGGGCCTTCCGGGGGATGCCCCGGACCTCGTAGCCGTCCCGGGTGGCGACCAAAGTGTAGCCGCACCTCCGGAGGTCCGCCGCAAGCTCGCTCAGGTAGACCGAGTTGGCCGTGTAGCGCGCCCCTTCGGCCAGGTCCCAATCCGCAGCCCGCCATTCGCCGTCGTCGCGGAGCGCCGCGTTGAGCCAGACTGTGTGCGTGTGGAGCTGGGGGTCCACCACACCGTCCACTGGACGGCTCGTCTCGTGGCGAAAGAGCCCGACCACGGCCCCGCCGGGAACGTGCGCCTGGCCCCCGTCCACCATTCCGCGCGTTCCGAAGATCTCCCGCTCCATGTAGCGCACCGCCTCCCGGACGGCTCGGTCGTGGGCCGCGACCACTCTCTCGTCGCGCCCCACCAGCGCGACCAAGGAGACCGACTTGGGCGGGGAGAAGGTCCAGTCGTCGCCGTGCCGTCGCTCCTTTCCGCCCGGCGGATCGGGCAGACGGGTCCCGTCGGGTAGCGTCCCGACGAGACCCCGGTCGAACTCCTGGAAGTCGAGGATGGAACCCTCTCGGTGGAGGACCTTTGCCCCCTCCCCGGACCACTCGGCGGGGGCGTGGCCGTCCTCGTCGTAGTAGCGGCCCTCCGTGTAGTAGTGGCTACCGTCCGCCGCCGAGGGGCTGTGCGTCAGCATTTAGCCGAACTCCGGGAAGTCGGGATGCCGGACGCTGAACGAGGCAACCGCCCTCTCCGCGCCCGGCCCTGAGGTGGCCACGCTCCTTGGTCTTCCACGGGTCACCGGCGACGTCGAACCTCTCGAGAAGGGAACGAACGCCTCGGCGACCTCTGGCCTCTCGACCGGGGTCAGCCGGATCCTCCGGACCTCCGGGCTGTCGGCCACTCGGAGGTAGCCCTCCAGCCGAGGCAACGTCTGAATCTGGGAGGGAAGGACCGCCGCTTCGATCTGATGCTGCCAGGTGGTGCTCTGGCTCCGGGGACCACGGTCCCCGGAGTTCTCCCCCTTGACCTCCCGCACGATGTGTCGTTCTCCGATGGCCTCGGAGGCCCACCGGGCCGTCTCCGGGTCGGGGAGCCGAAGGAGGAGCTGTGTCTGGGGTTGACCTAGGATGGCCTCCGCACCGTCGCGACCGTAGGACACGCGCAGCTGGGCGATGGACTGGAGCCCGAGGATGGTCGACAGCTCGAACTTCCTGCCCCCGGCCAGCGCCGGTTCGAGCGCGGGCAGACGCTGGAGGGTGGGCAGCTCGTCGAGGACGAGCCAGACCCGCCTCCCCTGCCCCGGAGGTTGGACCATGACGCTCGAGACGGCGAGGTCCACCCAGAGGCTGATGAGGGGCTTGAGGACCGGCTGGGCGTCCGCCCGGGAGGTGAGCCAGAGCCACCCGCTCCCAGTCTCGGCCCACTCCCGCAAGCTGAAGGGTCGTCCTCCGTCCCGAAGGTAGCGCAGGCTCGTCGTAGGCACGGCCATGGCCGCGCGCACGTTGGCGAAGGTCTGCGGACTTCCGACCAGCCCGGCCAGACCGTACCGCTCGACGACGCCCAGGAGCTCCTCGTCCGAGGCCGCCTGGATGAGACGGACCGCCTCCTCCACGCTCCGCGTCTCGCCGGCCTCCGCCAGGACGGCGGTGAGCAGGGCACGCCCCGCCTGGTGCCAAAAGGGTTGCTCCGCGTTCTCGGGGATGAGCGCTTCCGCCATGCGTTCGTAGTCCGAGATCCCGAACGGGGCGTCCTCCCACGGCGTCCAGGAGGCGCTCCGCGCGTCGAGCGGGTTCAGGATCGTGTCGCCCTCCTTGTGGAAGACCGAGAGGTACTCTCCCGTGGGGTCGTAGACGATGGCCCGCTCCCCGCGGGCTCGGACGACGTCGAGGATGCCCCCGATGGCCACGCTCTTCCCCGTGCCGGGGGCTCCGGCGACGAGGAAGGACCGGTTCTCCACGGAGCGGGGGATGCGCGCGCCCCCAATTTCGACGGGGCGGTTCTCACGTGAGTTGCGGTTCTCGCCCCAGAGCGCGGCCGGGGGACTGCGGGCGTCCAGGACCTGCGTCCCGCGGTGGAGGCCCGCGGGGTCCGTGGGGGTGCCGCGGTACTCCCCGAGTACCCACCCCTTTTCGAAGGCGTACCAGACCCCGAAGGTCGCGAGGAAGCCGACTGCCTCGATCAGGAGGGGGACATAGAGCGGGGAGGTCGGATACTCCTGCCAGGCCCCGACCCACGTGAAGACGATGGCAAAGCCCATGGCGGCGTAGCGCCAGAGGTAGGGGTGCTGGGCCTCCTTACCGTGGTACCACAGGAACGCTGCCGGCAGGATGAGGAGGCCCGCGGGCCCGAGCACAAAGACCAGGAGCACCGGGTCGAAGAGGAACCCGGGAGGGGTGATCGTCGCGGCCAACAGGATGAGGTAGGCCGAGATGACGAGGGGCCAGACCAGGATCGTGGCTAGGAGGTGGACCTTCTGCGGCCCGTTCATGCCTGCCCCCCCTGCACGGCCAGATCGGGCGCACGGAGCCTTGCCCGCCACTTCTCGAGCCCGGGGACGAGCGCCTCCTGTTCCTTGCGGACCCCCTCGGCACCGACGGTGCGCAACGCGACCGCACGCACCAGTGCCCGTGTCTCGGCGACCGCGCTCAGCTGGAGGAATGCCGCCTCATTGGTGTCGGACGACTGGAGCCCCTTCAGCTCGTTCGCCATATGCTGCAGGAACATGCGGTCCCGACCGCGCTCTAGCAAGAGCCGCACGTAGGCGCTCTCCGTGAGATGCAGCGCCCGAGCCTCGCGGTTCAGCGCCTCGAATTCCTTCGAGTCCAAGCGCACGGACAGCGACCGGTCCCGAGTCATTCGCCAGCTCCTTCCAACGGTCGTGACCGGAGCGAGGCACCACTGACCCCTTCCGCTGATGATCCGTTCACACAAGTCGCTAAGACAAGCGGCTCGTTTCGACCCCTGTCCTGCCGATAGTGGGACCGCTGTAAGACACGACGTGTGAGATCTGGCCCCCTGGAGGGGGGTTCCGTCGGCGAGGAAGTGGTGTACCACATCGTTCCTACCTCCCGTGGGCCTCCGACGGCGGATTCAGGACGATCTGGTCCGTACCCACCGTGGTCACAACCGTCCATCCTTTTGCGAGGTAGTCCGGGAGCTGCTTTGCCCCCACCAGTACCTGGACTCGTTTAACCGTGGGAGTGAGTGCGGCAGCTTTCCGATCCAGGAGCTCCTTGAACGTGGCCTCGTCCAGGACGTCGACCCGCTGCTCCTGCAACTCCTCGCGGGTGTACCCAATGGTCGTGAGCATGACGGTCGCGATCTCCCGATGCAGGTCCTCTTCCGACTTCGAGGGGACCGTGGAGAGGAAGGGAGAACAGCGCTCGTAGGCCTCGCGCATGTCCTGGTGCATCTCGGAGGTCAACCTACCCTTGTTCGTCGTGTACCGGGCTTCCATCGAGCCCTTGTGTCCCATCCAGAAAACTCGGTAGTCGTGCGCGAGTTTCCCCTTGCTCTCGGCCAACAGGAGCTGGGTGTCGAAGTACGCTCGGAGGGCGTAGGGCCGGAAGGAGAGTTCGGCCGAACGAATGGCGGTCCGGACGATGTCCCCGATGTTGTTCGCGCGAATGAACCGCTTGCCGCGAGCCTTCCCCCTCAGGACCTTCTTAGTAGGCGTGACCAGGTCCGAGTCGGCGGTGAGAGCCTCGCCGTCCTGGAGGCGCTCCCTGAGGTAGCGCCCGACGTACTCGCATCCCTCCTCCGTCAGGAACGTGAAGTACGTGTGGCCCGCCTTGGAGAGTTCGGGACGCACGACGACCCGTGCTGGTGTCTGCCGGAATGAGACAGACTTCGCATGGACGTCAACCACCAGATCGGGTAGATCCTTGAGCCGCAGCCCGTCCTCCCCCCGATAGTTCCCGATGACCTCGGGCCTGAGCCCGGCGTGGGCAATCAGTACGGCCGCCACCCGGCTCTGGGGGGTGCAGTGCATGAAGAGCCGGCGGAGTTCGTCCTGCGTCGGGACCCGCTCGTTCTCGATGCGCGGGGTCCGGTTCGCGTCCCGGATCTTCACTCGCTTGGTGATCTGGAGCCCGTTGTGGGCGAGCCAGGAGCGGAGGACCACCACGGAATGTTTCACGTAACTCCCTGCCGCGTTCGCCTTCTCCTCCGCCGTAACGAAGTCCATCACGAAGTCGTCGACCGAATCCTTCGGCAGCTGCGCGAGGTCCTGCGGCGTCTTCCCCATCTTCTCGCAGAGGACCGCGAGCCGTCGGAGGTACACGTCCGCCGTGGACAG
The DNA here is from genome assembly GCA_021800855.1 of archaeon. Classification (GTDB taxonomy): domain Archaea; phylum Thermoproteota; class Nitrososphaeria; order Nitrososphaerales; family Gagatemarchaeaceae; genus UBA183. The sequence continues at coordinate 23,547 of JAJYYP010000015.1, forward strand.
TGATCCTCGTTGGAGATTGTTGTACCAACGGCGGACTCCCGCGTCCGCTAGGAGGGCCTCTCTGGCGAGCGGACCGGTCCGGATTCGGGGCACAAGGACCCTGAAGTCGGCCGTCTATATTAGGGATTTGGACTCCGTGGGGGATGGACGCGTCGGGATTTGAACCCGAGACCTCCTGATTGCAAATCAGGCGTTCTTCCCCTGAACTACGCGCCCTTTCCCCCCGCACTCCGGAGCGTCAGTGGCCTCTCCTCGGGGGAGATCAACCGTGCGCGGGGGCCGTAGGGGGCCGTCGGGCCGCCTCCGGCGATGCCGCAGAACGAACTTCCTCCCACGCCGTCCAGAGCTTCGGAACCGTGTTCCGGCGACGCATCTCCTCGGGTTCGATCCATTCGAACTCCGTGTGCTCCCAGTCGATCCGGACCTGCTCGCTCCGGGTCCGGAAGAGGAAGGGGTGGACGACGA
>JAJYYP010000060.1 GCA_021800855.1 archaeon
GGGGTCTATTGGCACACGGGGGATGAACACGACGAGCTCGGCCACATCAGCGAGGACCCGGTCAACCGCGACTACATGATGGAGAAGAGGATGGGCAAGGTCGACCTCGCCGCTAGGGAGATACCTATGGATGAGAGGGTGAACTTCTTTGGCCCAGAGAACGCCGACGTCACTGTGGTCAGCTGGGGGTCCACCAAGGGCGCTATCCTCGACGCCATGGAGTGGCTCAAGGAGGATGGCATAAGCGTCAACTTCCTCCAGATCAGGCTAATCAACCCGTTTCCGACTGAATATGTAACGAAAATCCTCTCCAAGGCTAAGAGAATCATCGGCATCGAGATGAACTACTCCGCCCAACTCGTGGGCGTGGTCCGAGAGCAGACGTGCATCCCTATAGACCAGGTGGTCGTGAAATACAACGGCAGGCCGATGTCGTCCGAGGAGTTATACGACTCCATCAAGATGATTCATGAAGGGACGGCCCCGAAGAGAGTGGTGCTGAGGCATGGCGCTTAAGCTCTCAGACCTGAAGACGACGGCGCACAACGACTGGTGCCCCGGCTGCGGCGACTTCGGCATCCTCAACGCAGTCCAGATGGCCCTGGCGGAGATGAACGCCGACCCATCCAACACGGTGGTCGTCTCGGGGGTGGGGTGCTCCTCCAAGGCACCGCACTTCATCAAGACCTACGGGGTCCACACACTCCACGGCAGGGCCGTCCCGTTTGCCACAGGGATCAAACTCGCCAACCCCAACATGGAGGTAATCGTCGAAGGCGGCGACGGCGACGGCTTGGGCATAGGCGCAGGTCACTTCGTCAACTCAGGCAGGCGCAACCTCGACATGCTCTACATCGTCCACGATAACGAGGTCTACGGCCTCACGAAGGGTCAGGCCTCCCCTACACTCGGCCTTGGGAAGAAGCCCAAGTCCCTCCCGTCCCCGAACGTCAACCAGGGGATTAATCCGATCATGCTCGCGATGGCATCGGGATACACCTGGGTTGCCAGGGGCTACTCCTATGACGTCCGTCACCTGAAGGACCTGATCATCAAAGGGATCCGCCACAAAGGGTACGCTTTCCTCGACGTCCTCCAACCATGCCCGACATACAACGACATCATGACCAAGGAGTACTGGGCAGGCGAGGGGAACCTCGACGCTTCAGGGAAGCAGCTCCCAAGGACCTACAAGATGGAGGAAGCCGGCTACGACGGCGTGGTCCACAGCGACGACCCGGCAGAAGTCGAGAAGAAGGTCCAGCAGGCGATAATGAAGTCGTTCGAGTTCGGGGACCACACCCCGCTGGGTGTCTTCTACCAGAACGAGTTCGTATCGACTTACGGAGACCGCCTGGCAGGCCGGAGCCCATCTTACAAGACCAACCCTCCCGCAGCCCAGGACATCGCACTCCCAGACGGGACCCCACTGGCTAACATCAGCAAGCTCCTCGACGACCTCAGGGTCTAGAGACCGGCTCCCGTTTTATATCGGGACCCCTCGCCTCCGGCCTGTGGACCCCGAGGGCTTCATCGTCATCAACGGCCTGCGCATCTTCTACCGGTCCGAAGGCGAGGCGACCCATGGGACAGTCCTCGGCCTCCATGGCGGGCCGGGCGGCACCTATGTTTACCTCTCACCTCTCTTCGATCTGGCCAGGAAGGGGTACAGGGTGGTCCTCTATGACCAGAGCGGAGGCGGTAAGTCACAGCGCATCAAGAACCCCGCCCTCTACAACATCGAACGCTATGTCGAAGAGACAGAGGGTGTCAGGCGGACGCTGAGTCTCGGGAAGGTGCACCTCTTCGGCCACAGCTGGGGAGGGATGCTCGCACAGGCACATGCCCTGAAGTACCAGGGAAACCTCGCCAGCCTCATCCTCTCCGGGACCACGCCCAGCGTCCCAATGCTCATGGCCGAAGGGGAGAAGGTCTTTCGGTCCCTCCCTCCCGACGTCAGGGAGGTTGTGACGAAGTACGAGGCCCTCGGCGACTTTGAGAACCCCGAGTACCTCGCAGCGATAGAGAAGTTCAACCACACGCACCAGGGCCTGGACCCCTGGCCTGAGACGCTGAAGTACTCCTTCGAGAGTTTCACCCCGTAGGTAGGGATGACCACGTTCGGCCCGAACCTGGTCGCGGTCAGCGGCAACATGAGGTACTGGGACGTCACCGAACGCCTCTCCTCCTTGGACCTCCCCTGCCTTGTTATCTGCGGTGACAGAGACTTCCTCACCCCTCGACTCCACGAACTCATCCACAGGAAGATCAAGCGGTCTAAGCTCGTCAACATGAAGGGCGTCTCCCACGGTTCCATGTGGGACGACAGAGAGGCCTACATCGGACACCTCTCCGCCTTCCTTGACTCGCTGACCCGTCAGGGCCCTCGCAGTTAATACCTCTCCTCCGCTCCCCTCGGCCGTGATAGTCGCCCTTGGGTCGATGAACCCTGCGAAGATTGAGGGCGTCAGGAGGGCCTTCACCATGTTCTTCCCTTCAGTCGAGGTCCGCCCCATCGACCCTGCCGCTGTGTCCAAGGCCCAGCCCAGGGGCCTCGACGAGATGACAGAGGGAGCAACGGCAAGGGCCAGGTTCGCCCTCTCCCAAGTCGACGGCGACTTCGGGGTGGGGGTCGAGGCAGGGATATTCACCATCGGGGAGGTCTACTTCGACAACCAGATCGCTGCCATCGCCGACGGGTCTGGCAGGGTGACCCTGGGTCACTCGGCCGGATACTCCCTCCCGCGCGAGGCCATGGAACGCCTCTTCGCCGCGGGCGAGGAGCTCGAGCGCTGGGCAGAGAAGGTCAGCGGTGTTTACGGTGTAGGGGACAAGGGGGGCCTGATACACTACCTCACCAACGGGAAGGTGTCTAGGGCAGACCTCACGGAGCAGTGCGTGGTCACAGCCCTGGTGCCGTGGCTCCACCGCGACGTATACAACTTCTGACGCGCCCAGAATCAGGCTTAAGACGGGTCAAAGGAGGCCGGGACCAGCTGCGGCCTTGGAGATGCGACCTGACAACAACGCGGAGGCACCCAGCACTTCCCTCATCGGCCAGCTGGAGTCCAGCAATGTTTCAAGGTCGACCATCAAAATCCTCGCCCTCTCCGGAGCCGGCGTGTTCATGGACGGCTATGACCTCTTCATCATAGGCGTCGCCGTCCTGTTCATCCCATTCAACTCCACCAAGTTCGACACAGCCCTGATCACCTCAGCGGCGCTCCTGGGGGCTGTGTTCGGAGCCGTCTTGTTCGGTAACCTCGCCGACCGACTCGGAAGGAGGAGGCTCTACGTAGTCGACCTCGTCTTCTTCGTCGTGTTCGCTGCGGCTTCCGCCTTCGCACAGAACATCTGGGAGCTCTACGCCTTCAGGTTCCTCCTCGGGATAGGCATCGGCGCCGACTACCCGATCAGTGCCTCGTACATCACCGAGTTCGTGAGCAACCGGCACCGCGGGAAGCTCATAGCCTCCGTCTTCTCGTTCCAGGGGCTGGGCCTGCTCGGCGCGGGGGCCGTCGGAATCGCATTAGTCAAGCTCAACCTAGGGCCCGACGTCTGGAGGTGGATGCTACTCTCTGGGGTAGTCCCTGCGCTCGTAGCCCTGACCGCCAGAACGAAAATGCCCGAGACCCCTCGCTGGTACCTCTCCCATGGGAGGGTGGACGACGCCCAGAACGTCCTTTCCGGGTACTTCGGCTACCAGGTCCCAAAGGAGAAACTCGAGGTGGTGACAGAGAGGGTCTCCACGCGGGAACTCCTCATTTCACCCTACTCTAGGAGGGTGATCTTCACCTCAGTGAGCTGGTTCCTCGTAGACGTCGGCGTATATGGGATAGGCATCCTCACCCCCACCCTCCTCACAGAGATCTACGGCCCCTCCGTCCCCCTGCTCGCCTCGGTCGTGACCTCGGTGCAGCTGTTCGCATTCGCAGGGGTGGGCTACGTTTCAGCCATCGCCCTGACAGACGTGGTCGGGAGGAAGCCATTGCAGATCGTCGGGTTCTTCGGCATGGCCATCCCGCTCCTGGTGGCCGCCCTACTGTGGGTGCCTTCCCTGATGGTGGTCGTCGCCCTCTTCGCCTTCTTCTACGTCTTCGAGAACGCAGGCCCCAACACCACCACATGGATCTACCCCGTGGAGCTCTTCCCCACCAGGCTCAGGGGGACTGGCCACGGCCTCGCCGCCACCGTGGGGAAGATGGGGGCCGTGGCCGCCACCTTCTTCCTCCCATTGATACTCCTAACCCTCGGAGCGCCGGCGATGCTCACCGTGGTCGGGCTCGCCTGTCTCGCTGGCGGGGGGCTGACCATCCTCATGGGCATCGAGACGAAGCGCCTCTCCCTCGAAGACGTCTCTGAAATTTTCAAGTCCTTCTACGAGACCTTCGACAGGATTTCAGCCAACCTCGAGGGCGCGGCGCAGACCTTCCGCGACGAAGTCGTCGAGGGGTCGAAAGATGCCCACCCAGACGTCGCATCTATGGCCTTGGCAGTGAAGGGGTTCGAGCACACGGGGGACGACATCGTCCACGAGGCCTTCACCAGGCTGGACAAGAAGTTCGTCGCCCCCATAGACAGAGACGACATCAGCAGGCTACTCAAGACCCTCGATGACACCTTGGACTTCATCGACGCGAGCGTCTCGAGGATGAGCATCTACCGAGTGGAGAGCTACTCCTCGGAAGTCTTGCGCTTCGCTGAGATAATCCTCGCCCAGGCCAAGGAGATACGCAGGGCCATTGTGGCTCTGAAGGGGGCCAAGGCGCCCGTCGTCCTGGACGCCGCAGCAATAAAAATCCACGAACTCGAGAACGAAGCCGACGACCTCCTCCATGCCTGCCTCGAAGGGCTCTTCGCCGAGCCTGGGCGCGCGTCAGCCTTCGACGTGATCAAACAGAAAGAAATCTACGAATACCTGGAGACCACCACGGACAAGGCCGAAGACGTCGCTGATGTCCTCCGCAGCTTCCTGATCAAGTACTCTTTGTAGGCCACGACGTCCCCATATCCTCCCCAGCATTCGGTCCGCTGGCCATTCACAGGTGGGACGTCTGCTGTCGGCCCACACTGGAATATAGTGCTCCGGGTTCCTTGGGTCCCCCCTTCTTCCAGGCCACGCAGGCATCGTCCTCGCCGGCTTGCGTCTGTGGCTCATCCGAGGCCCTTCGCCTAGCCGCATCGTCCTGCAGCTCGGACCAGCGACCTGCCGGTGGCAAACACCTATCAGAAGGCGAATGGGACGGGCTGTGCTTGAACGAAAAGCCCGCGTTCAGGATAGGCGTCATCACCCGACTGTTGCTCTTCGTCCTCATAGCCGTGCTGGCCATCGGGTACACCGCCCTAGTCGTCATCTTCTTTGTCCCTATCGCCGGTTGGTTCATCTGGCGAGACCATGACCGGATTGTGGACCTGGAGAAGAAGCTGGAGGCTTTGGAGGGTCCCCGCCCAAAAAAGCCTGAAGGGACCTAACCCTCCCCCGCACAGTCATCTTCTTTACTTGCTTGTCGGCTGGGAATACCCAAGAGCACATCCTGCAGCCGTTGCCTGGTCCATGACGATTTCACACGGGAATGCATATATACGAACCCCTGACCGTGGGCGTTTCTGCGCATTAATTGGCGGCGTCTGCCTCGAGCAAAAGGGCCGAGCCCTGACGCGGTGAAACGCACGACCTCCAGATGCGCGCACAAAAATGGAGATCTGACTCCGGTTAGATC
>JAJYYP010000061.1:0-2107 GCA_021800855.1 archaeon
AGCCCCCGTGGGCAGTTAGCTCCTGTCCCGAGCCTCAGCATCGGCCTGTTTGTGCACTGGGCGGCCACCCCGGCGAGGAACCTGGCGCCGTCCTCAGCCGAGGCGTCGGGGGTCGCCTGGAACGACATTATTTCGCCTGTCTCAAAGTCCCGTGCCAGCCAGAGGTGGAACCTCCTGGCGCCGTCTGCAACGTCGGCGCCGTCGATGGCGACGGACCGCCTGTACCGCCTTTCCTCCCTGGGGAGGCTGGTGAAGAGTGCGACATATGCGTCCCTGGCGCCGACATAGGAGATGCCCCCTACCATCCCGGCCACCTCGCGGTAGGAGTACCCTGCGTTACACAGGGCGGCCGCGAGGACCTTCTTCTCCACAGGGACCTTGTTCCTCCTGAAGGCGCGGACGGAGAGAGCCCACGCGCTGAGGAGGGGGAGGGGTCCGAGGGGGGCGGAAAGGGCGTCCTGTTTGAGGGATGACATGGCTCTGGCGTTAAGATGCGGCCTCAGCGCGCTTAGCGGCGAGACTCGATTTATCTTAACACCCGGCTATGGGCATTTTGACCCGGGAGGGGTTCCGCCCGGTCAGATGAGACCGTACAGGAACGCCATGACGAGGGCCAGGGGGACGAATATGGCCGCCCAGATGAAGACGTTCCAGCGCATAACCTTCGCACCGTCGAGGGGGCCTATGGGGAGCAGGTTGAACAACGCGAGGAAAATGTTGACCGGGACGCCTATGGAGCCGACGTCCCTGAGGATCCCTGACCCGGCGAAGAGGAGGGGGACGAAGAGGAGGGCTATGGTCACGTTCATCAGCGGCCCCGCTATCGATATCTTCCCGTTCTCTGACTTGGATATGTTCGCCCCGGATATGTAGGTCGCGCCGGGGGCGGCGAAGACGAAGCCGATCAGCGACGTGACCAGCGCGAGGACCAGCCCCATCGGCCACATCCTGAACTCGGCCCAGAAGCCGTACTTCTGCGCCACAAACTTGTGGCTCAGCTCATGGAAGACGAACCCGGGGCCGACGGTCACCAGGGAGATGCCTACCAGCAGCCCGGCGTACGAGAGGGACTCCCCCCCTCCGAAGAATCCGAACCCGCCCCCTGACAGGGCGAAGGAGAAGGCGACCCCGAGCGCCAGCCAGGCGGCCACTATGTCCCTGATCTCCACCCGTGAGAACACCTTCCCCTGCTTCGGCGGCTGCGAGAGGGTGGAGTACGACGGCGTCTGCCAGCTGAAGGTCGTCTGGGCGGGTGCCGTGAGAGTCCGCTTCTGGGTGAGGTCGCCCAGGCACTGGTGAGCTTCGGGGAGCCTGTGGTCAGCGCAGTAGGCGCCGCCGCAGTAGTTGCAGACGAAGGGGAGGGAGTCATCCCTGCCGCAGAAGTCGCATTTCAAACCAAAAGCTCACCAGAGGAGAGTGAAAAATCCGCCAATCTCCCTGTTTTTAAGGTTGTGAAGCGGACGGCGGGGTGACTTCGCAAGGGGCTATGAGTGAATCCAGGCCTTTGGGCATTCGCTGGAGAGCGCTCCGAGTCATTCACCCTCGACGTGGGGAAGAAGGCTGTCAGGGACCTGGTCGCCCGGCACTTCTCGGGGTTCTGCTATAGGCTGACCAAGGAGCAGGGGCGGATCCTCGTCTTCGAGAAGGGCTCCCTGAAGAAGGACGTCTACACCACCCCCTTAGGTTCCGCATCTAGCAGCGGAGCCGCACCGGCGCGCCCCGCTGAGGGTCCCTCGGGCTCAGGGAAGCTCCACGGCGTATCCCAGAGGATGGGTGGACAGGTAGCTCCCGTAGTGGGAGAAGAGCCAGCTGGGAGACCACAGCACCAGGTGCGCACCCGCCCCCACCGCTATTTCGGGGCAGTGGCACGACGCCAACGGCGGACAGACGCAGGCCGTGTACTCCTGGGTGGGGACCAGAGGAGCGAACAGGACCAGAGTAACAGCGGCCAGCGCGACGGCAATCGCGACCGCGATCCCTTCCCACCTGTGCATCTTGGCCCTGATGTGCGCGCTGGGCATCTTAAGCATTCTAAGGGGGAGGAGCGAATCCCAGCATGTCGTCATAAGCACAAAGGAAGATTCAAGCGGGTTCTGGCCCGACGGTT
>JAJYYP010000061.1:2207-5589 GCA_021800855.1 archaeon
ACTGCAACACCACGAAGACCTACTTCACATCCCAGGGTGTCGCTTTCTTCAAGCTTAGCCACGAAGGGCACAAGCTCAGGGTGAAGGAACCTGGGTTGTTCTCCTCACCCGCGGACAAGAGGGACACCGCATCGGGCCAAGTTGGCGAGGATGCGCCAGCAGTGACGGCCGAGCTCACCGAGCCGGTCGCCGGAGAGGAGGGGGAGCCGAGAGACTACCTGGCCAGGGTCAGCCTCGGGAACCTGGTGGTGGACGTAGTCGACGACGTGAAAGGCAGGTGCGTCAAGCTCTACGGGATCTCGGGAGGGCTGGAGCGGTTCACCAAGGAGTTCGCCATGGACAAGCTCCACGAGCTCAACGAGCTCCTGGAGTCTGGGGAGTATCGCGACGCATCCAGCGGGAGCCTGTACACCTGGACCCCCGACAAGATAGACATCTCGGACGACGTGGCGGGGATGCTAAACGAGCCTCCGGCACAGGAGTCGCCGGCCAGGGGCGGAGCAACCCCCCAGGGGGCAGCACCAGCTAAGCGGGCTGAAGTCCCCGCGCCGCCGAAGCCGCAGGCCAGGCAGCAGACCGCTGTGAAGCCGCTCTCCGCACCGGAGCCTCCAGGGGAGGTCCTGCTCGGGAAGCTGTCATACATCCAGCCAGGGGAAGGATACTTGGCAGAAGGCATCAGGGTCAGCAAGGTCCTCAGGAAGTTCAGGTGGAACACCGAGCCGCCGTACGTCATAGGCGCGCTCTTCGACGACCTCGTCAGCGTCCAGTCCCAGACAGGGCGTATGGAGGCAGGGGTCGTCGCGGCAGTCTCGGGGTTGGGATATACCTTCGTCGGTTTCGAGGCGCCCTCCGGGGTCGTAACTGCGTGGTTCAGGCGGAACGACCCCCAGGATTCTCCTGCAGCGGCGGATGCAGCGCCGGGGCCCCAAGCGTAGCCGCGTGGAAGGCGCCACGGCGCCGACTTTAATCTTAAAATACGCAGGAAAGCGGTTCACAGACCGAGGGCCAACGTCTTACACAGTCGGACAGACCTGGGCGGCGCTGAAGAAGACATGGAAGGCATACAAGATCGCCAAGGTCAAGAACGAGAAGGTAGGGATGCTGAAGTACGCCCACAGGATAAGGGACCTCCAGAGGGAGCTCAACCTCCCAATATCGAGGTTCCCCGAACTAGGGCTGAACTGAACCACAATTGACGGGGGTCGCAAGCATCTCTCTAACCACGGGTCCGGAAGGGAAGGTCTCAAGACCAAACATGGCCCGGCCATGGTCGGGAAGCAGCGTGCCCGGGGGCTGGCTGAAAGTCGCGTTCAAGAGGACGCTGGCTATGGGAGCACACGACGAGTTTTGGAGACTACGCCTCCGTCCATCCTTTCCTGCGGTCTAAAGAGCTCATATCGCGTCGAGAGGCGTCTCAGGGCCTCGAGGATCTTCAGCACGCTAGACGCGGCCTACCCAGCGCGGCTTTGTCCCTCTTTGGTTAGGCTGCGGTTCGGAGGACTGACCTCAGGGCGTCCTTGAGCTCCGTCCTGAGGCCGTCCACCTCGGCCTGGAGCTTCAAGACGGCACCGGCTACATCGGCGCCCGACGACTCCACCCTCTGCTCCACCGAGCTCTGCCTGAGCGCCAGGTCGTCCACCTTCTTTCCGAGCGCCTCCCGCACTTGGTCCGCCGCGTCCTGCCTCAGCACAAAGGATGACAGCTCCCTCCCAAGTGCTCCCAGCCTCTGGTCGAGAGAGTCCAGCCTCTCCACCAAGGAGCGCATAGCCCGCTCGGCCGAATCCTGCCTCTGAGCCATCGACGCGTGGGCCCGTTCAAGCGCCCCGTGGCTCCTTCTGATGCCTTCAAGGTCTGCCTTGGCTGCCTCAAGTTTTGCGCCCATCGACTCTCCTAAGGTTGATACCGAGCCCCGCAGGCCGCGCTCCGCTGCTTCTATCTTCTCTGACACCTCTGAAACCGACCGCGCCATGGCGTCGCCGTAAGCCTCGGCGTCGGCCCTCAAGGAAGGGACGACCTCCCCCTCGAGACCTGCTACCCGCGCGGAGATGGACGCGGCTTCCCCGGCCAGGCTGTCGGCCCTCGACTTCAACCCCTCCACCTCCTGTGTGAGCTTCTGCTCTGCCGCGGAGAGGCGCTCAGAGACTTCGCCTATACCTGACTCGGAGGCGGCGTTGACCTCTGCTATCGCCGACGAGAGCGACTGCGAGTCTGACTTCGACTCGGCGAGGAGGTCGACGCGTTTTGATAGGTCGTCGATCCGGCGGCCAAACTCCTCAGCCGACCTTGCGGCCACTGCCTCAACGGCGCTGGCGAGCTCTCCGGCCTTCCCCTCGATGGCAGCGAGCCTGAGACCCAATGATTCGTACGCCCGATTGGACGAAGCAAGATCCAGGCGGAGGGCGTCCAAGGCGCTCATTATGCTCTGCTTGCTCCCTGCCTTCGGGACCCCCTGACGCTGACGGTGACTCCTCTTCCGAGTGGCACGCCCTTTGATGGCTGGGGAGCCTGAGCCGTGCTTAGCAGACCTCCGCGAAGCCCTGCCCCGCCTGACCGTGAGCTTCTTTGCCAAACCGCAGCCTCATGTGGTCCCTGAATATTACAGGATTATGGAGACAAAATCTACTTCGGGAACGGAGTGCCGCCTGCTCAGATATCCCCGAGGCCGAGCCGTCCCGTCAGCCGCCCTATCCTGTCGACCAGGTCCTTCGCCCTGGCAGTCCCTAGGACGGTCTCTATCTTCTGGAGGACGACAGTCTCCCCGGCCGCCACGACTATGAGCTTGGACCCTTCGGTGAAGTTGAGCTTGTCCCTTATCTCCTTCGGGATGACCACCTGCCCCTTGTCGGAGACCTTCGTGACCTCGATTATCGGCTCTTCCAATCTAGGTCAGCCTTCCCAGAGGGCCGGAGGGCACCTGCGGCCGCAGCAGGTTGAACGCCTGGTCCTCCTCCGAGAGCGCCCCCTCGGCTTCGGCCGAACGCCTGCGCCGGCGGAGCATGAGGATGGAGATTGCCACAACCGCCGCGGCCGCGGCTCCCGCCAGCATCAGGATGTAAGGATAGGAGAGGAGCTTCGACTCCATGGTCTGATGTCGAGGCGGCGTCGGGGAGAGGACGGTGATGTAATAGGACGCGTTCACTGTCCCTGTCACCGGGTCGGTGGCGCTCGCAGTGACCAGCGCGTACCCGGTCGCCGAGGGGTCGAAGGCGACCGAAGCGGTCCCCGCAGTGGAGGTCGTGGACGTGCTGTTGGAGAACCTCCCGTCCTTGGAGGTCCAGGTCACAGTCGCCCCTGCGACCGGGCTCCCCTGGGCCTGGAGCGTGAATGTCAGGGTCGTCGACCCCCCGAGGGTGACGGAAGGCGAACTCGGGTTCAGGAAGCC
>JAJYYP010000016.1 GCA_021800855.1 archaeon
CCCCTCTGACCAATATGGTCCGCTTCATCCGACGGGATGACGATATACAAGATAATAAAGATGTACAAGCGCGTTGCTCGAGGGCCGAGACAGCCTGGTGAACGTGTCACGACGAGCGTGCGGTCCTCCTGGGCTTGCTTGGAGCAGGTCCGCAAGATTCTCGACGGACGACGTCCATGACAGGTTCGCGGGGACAGTCAGGGTGGACCCGCGCACCTACCGACCCTGAGGAGCCCCCGCGTGCTGGCGAGCGTCCGCGAAGCGCTCGGGCAGCCCGATTACGACTTCGGGGTCTTCGACTATGGAGGGAGGGGCCACCAGGCGGGGCAATTTTACATCAGATACCCCGACGGGACCCCCTTGGTGGTTGAGCTCTTCCAGACCTTCCTGGGGTTCGAGGCGCGCAGGCTCGCCCCCTACCTCGCGTTCAGGGAGAGGTGCGGGGGTTGCCTCCAGGTCCCTGTCTCGGCGGCCGTGGTCGCCGCCAGGCTCTCCTTCAGGCCCCGGAGAGGATAACGCCGTTCAACGCGGCCAGGGTGTCCCCCTTCATCCGGGCCATGGGGAGGGTGGATTGGAAGATGGTGGGCGCATTCCTCGACGAGTTCGGGCTGAGGGGGGTTCGCCCTAGAGAACCTCAGGGTCCTCCGTTCGAAGAAGATAGCGATGCCCGGGACCGCCGCGCTTTCAGGTTGGCGCCATCCTCACGGCGGCGCAGATGACGGGGCCTGATTACGCGGTCACAGGGGACAGGGTGCCAAGGGAGGAGCTACTGGAATCGGACGCCGCAAAGGGGAAGAGGGTCGTGACGAGCAAAGAGCTCTTGGGGCGCTTGAAGACGGGCGCGCATGCGGCGCCGGCCGGGCGGTGCCCGCCACGGACGAGCACGATTTCGCGGATGCGCTGCCGTCTGAGGAGAGGAGGGGCTGGCAGGACCCGTCGGTCGTAGTCTCCGCCGCCGGGGTCAGGAGGGGGACAGCCGTGGACGTCGACTGGAGGAGGGTGGACAACGGCTTCGGGCCTCCGGTAGGCATCCGCCTCTCAGAGTCGGAGTCGCGCGACCACCTCCGCCGAGCCGGCTTCTCTGAGATCAAGGCCTTCGAGGCCGGCCCCTACCACTACGGCTTCGTTTGCAGCGGGTGAGGACCGAGCCTCGAGGGATCCCCCCGGGAGGAGGGGCCGCCCTGCGGGGGGGCGGGTGTTCCAGGACAGCAGCGCCTCCCCCGGCCTGCTGCTCGAAGTCGTCGCAGCAGGCGTAGACGCTGGCGATCTTCGGGTACCTGGAGCAGGACGCCCTCCTCGGGGAAATCACTTCCGCTCCAAGAGCGCAGGACAAGCGCTGGCGGGGGACCGTCATCCATCGCCCTGTCTGGCTCGCACCTGGGGGACACGATTACAGATTATGGGGAGCTGCTCAGAAGGCCTCGCTGGAAGGGACGAGGGTGCCGGCGCCGTTGTCTCCCCATCCCAGCGGCCTTGGGTGCCTCCTCGCCTCCTGGGTCGCGAAGTCGTCAGGGCCCTGGGGTCGAGGACAAGGCGAAGGCAGAGCAGAGGTTGTCCGCCGAGGTGAAAGCCAGGGCGAAGAAGCGGCAGCGTGGTAATCGAGTCTGACCTCCTGGTCGCGCGCTCGGAGAAGAGCGACCGGCTGAAAGGGGTGGCGGACCCCCTCTTCGGGGAGATGGAAGAGGGGGGCGATGAAGACATCGTCTGCCGCGCTCCTGGAGCTCCACTGCGTCCTTGAGGACGCAGGCTACGGGAAGGAAGCGACACTGGGGAGGCATGCGGAGCCGGCCGCCGTCAGGGGCCTCGCCGTCGGCCACGAGGGGCAAGAGCGAGGACAGCCGTGAGGTGGCCGCGCCCTCCCCTGCTTGTGTCCTGTCGTTACGGGGGTCGCAGGGTGCACGCCAATCAATGACGATTATATTTATGTATAAGCAACGATTATCGTCACCCATGCTGCGGACACCGCTGGCCAGGAGGCTGAAGCGACGGAACCACCGGGAGGTCGCCTTTGCCCAGGACGTCCTCGTCGACGAGGCCTACGACGCCTACCCGGCCTGCGTCCTCCACGGCGGGACGGCGATTTGGAGGTGCTACGGAGGGACGAGGTTCTCCGAAGACCTGGACGCATACATACCAGGGGCCACCCCTGAGGCGGACTCCCGGTTCAGGCGGGGCGTCGCCGCGAAGGGAGGGAGGGAGCTGAAGTTCAAGAGGACAGGGAGCGCCCTCTTCGCGAAGTTCGAGGTCGCGGGAGGGGTCGTGAGCTTCGAGGGGGCGCTCCGGGTCCCCCCGGGGAAGGAGATCAGGGGATACGAGACCCTCGAAGGAGGGAGCGTGATGGTGTCGGTCCTCCCCCCTGACGAGCTGCTCGTCGAGAAGGCGGCGGCCTACGCCGACAGGAGGAAGGTCAGGGACCTGTACGACGCCCTGTTCCTCACGGGGGTCGTGCAGGGAGGGCGGAAGACGATGGCTGCTGTGAGCTCGCTGCTCGAGGGGTACGCCCCTCCGGTGGACGGAGCCGAGTTGAGGGCGCTGGTCCTGGCGGGGGCGGCCCCCACCCCTGGAGAGATGGTCGAGGCGCTGGAGAGATGGGCAAGAAGGTCCACATAGACAGGGTAAGGGAGTTCGTCGCTCGGACCCCCGTATTCACGGCCCGCGACGCAGCGGCCATCGTGGGGGACAGAGGGTACGCCCTGCTCATGCTGCACAACCTCGCCGCGAGGGGGGAGATCCACAGGGTGACGAGGGGGACGTACAGCCGGCTGGACGACCCGGTCCTGGCTGTCTTCGCCCTCGCTCCGGCGTACCTGGGCCTGCAGGAGGCGCTGAGCATGAGGGGGGAGTGGGAGCAGGAGACCAACGTGGTGCTCGTGACGTCCGGGAAGGTGGTTCCGGGGGAGAGGATGGTTCTTGGAGGGAAGGTGATGGTCCACAGGGTGGCGCCGAAGTACTTCTTCGGGTTCGACCACGTCCCCTTCGGGGACTTTGACGTCCCGGTCTCCGACCTGGAGAAGACCCTCGTCGACCTGGTCTACTTCGGAGAGCCACCCGGAGGGGACGTCTTCAGGGAGCTGCTGAGGAGGGCGGACAGGAAAGTCCTCGACGGGTACCTCGCCCGCTATCCAAAGGCGTTCGTCACGCGCTTCTGGTCGGCGGTGGGAGCGACGGACCGCTCCGCCCCGGCCCCCCGGGCCGGAGGTGGCGTTGTATAGGGACCGGACATAAGTACTTATGGGGCATATGGCCGAAACAATCAAGGTCGAGGTGGACGGGGCCCTCGCCAGGAAGTTCAGGGAGAAGGCCCTCCGCTGTCACGGCTTCAAGAAGGGGGCGATGAAGAAGGCGCTGGAGGAGGCCATGGCCAGATACGTCTCCTCGGGGGAGGTCGACTGGGCCCCCCTGAAGGGGAGCATCCGCTCCAGGCTCGGGGCGGTGGAGCTGCAGCACTCGGCTTGGAGGCGGACCGACTGATGCTCCTCGACACGAACGTCTTCCTCGAGTTCATGCTCGGAGGGGAGGAGGCGGACGGGTGCCTCGAGCTCCTCGGCCGGCTCTCCAGGGGGGAGCTGGAGGGGGCGGTCACGCGCTCTTCCCTGCACTCGATCGAGGCCCTCTCCGACCCCGGGGTGAGCCGGGAGTTCCTCTCGGACGTGGACCGATCCCTCGGGCTCGCTGTCTACGACACCGACACCCAGGAGGAGAGGGAAGTAGCGGAGACGGCCAAGAGGACAGGGCTCGACTTCGACGCCATGCAGTACTACGTCGCGAAGAAGCTGGGCGCAGAAGCGCTGGTCAGCTTCGACAGGCACTTCGACCGGCTGGACCTGAAGAGGGTGGAGCCGGCGGAGCCAGGAAGGGGGGGCCGAGCCCGCTCCATTTCGGGACGGGCTAGACGGCGGGGAGGGGACTCCCTGCATCGGGCTCTGACGCCTAGGGTGACGCAGGGCCCGTCGTTATTCCTTAGGTTCTAACTGGGGTTATAATGGTACGGCGGGGCCCTGGATCTCGTTTCGGCCGTCGCCGCGGCCGACTCCCTCTCGTTCGGGGCGCCGCTCTGGGACTCGCTGAAAGCGGAGACGACCAAGAGAGCGGGCGTCAGGAAGATCTACAGTGAGAACCTTAGGGACTTCGATATGACTCCATGGGTCGAGGGGGTCAACCCGCTCGAAAGGCGTGCCTGCCCCACGAAGGCGACCACTAAGACCTCAGCCACGCCCGCATCGGGGTCGCGGGAATCTCCGTAGGGGTGCCGGCACCTGACGGATAGCGCGGGGTCGCCTGCGACGGAGCCGCAGAGGGCAGCTCCCGAGTGCGGAAGCGTGGCCTAGGGCGGGGTCCCGGCCGCGCCAGATGGAAGTCACGGGATAGCCTCGGCGGTCTCCCCCGGGCTGGGGCCGGGTCGCATGGGCCCTTCAGCCCGCAACAGGCCACGATATCATGACGTGCTGAGCCGGACTACTGTGAAGGTCTGTCACAGCACCATGGTGGGCGAAGCGGTCGTGTCAGACCAAGGCATGATTATGCTCAGGGCCACGCGGTCCGTCGCACCGAGTGGGGCGTTGTGGCCATCGACGGACGCCTGGGCGTTCTTGATAGACATCGACCCAATGGTCGGAAAGACGCTGGGGAACGTATCATTGAGAGGCGGAGGGTACGGTATGGCGCTCATGATGTAGAACATCGCGAAGATGCGAAGGTCCGTCGAGACCACGCCGGTTGCGACCGCGCCGGAAGTCAGGTCGCGTTTCTAGGAAGTAACCGCCCGACGCGTGGACGGCTTCGATGTTCGTCCCATGGGCGCGGACGCCGGCACGGTCCCACAGATGTGGTTAGGTCAACCGCGACCATGGAGAGCGGCACTGAGGCCCCCGTTTCGCGCGTGATGTCAGACAGAGTCGTGCCCGTGTTCCATCATGTGGTGAAATTCATGCGGCGTGACAAGGGAGCTGAAGGCCCTGTCAACGACCTCGCTCATCGACGGGTGGATGTGCATCGACTCCATCAACGGCCTCGCGTCCTGGGTCTCGGTGTACATCAAGTTGATTATCTCCTGGATCAGGATCGAGGCGTAGGGCCCGATTATGTGCGCGCCGAGGATGCGGAGGCTCCCCCTCTCCACTATGACCTTGACGAAGTACCCCTTCGCGTTGATTGCTTCGCCCTTCGCCGTGTCCTCGTACCTGTAGAAGCCGATCATTATCCCGTCCTCCCCGTATTCGGCCACGGCCTCCTGCTCCTTCATCCCCACGCTCGCGACTTCCGGGTAGGTGAAGATGGCGTTCGGCACCGCGTGGTAGTCTGCCTTTATGCGCCTCTTCAGGACGGCGTTGTAGTAGACGATGGTGGACTCGTAATTGGCCGCGTGCTTGAACATGTGCTTCCCGAGGGCGTCGCCGAGCGCCCAGACCCCCGGCTGGGACGTCTGAAGGTACTCGTCGACCTCTATCCATCCATCCTTCGTGGCCCTGATGCCTCCCCGTTCGAGATGGAGGATGGCTGTGGTCGGGCCCCTCCCGGACGCTATCATCACCTCTTCGGACTCGACCCCGATTTCCTTGCCTGTCGCCCTGTCGATGGCCTGGAGGCGCTTCCTTCCTTCGACCCTCCCCGCGGCCCTGACCTCGTGGTTCGTTATTATCCGGATGTGCTTCCCGAGCTCGGCCGCCGCCAACGCGGAGACCTCCGGCTCCTCGTTGGGAAGGAACTGCGGGTTCCTCCCTACTATGGTCACCTTGGAACCCATGGCGGAGAAGAAGTGGCCGAACTCCGCGGCTATGTACCCCCCGCCGACGATGGCTATGCTCTCGGGTAGGCGGGTCATCCGGAAGGCAGAGTCGCTGGTGACGTAGCCGACCCCGTCGAGCCCTTCGATGGGGGGTATCGTGCTCTGAGAGCCTGTGCAGAGGAAGATCATCTTGGCTGTGATCGATTCACCAGACACCCTGAGCGTGTACGGGGCGACGAACTCCGCGGGGGCGTGGAAGTAGTCTATGTTCTCGGAGCTGGAGAGGCCCCTGCGGATGGAATCGATGTCGGCGTCTATGAGGCCCCTCATCCTCCCCATCACCTTCGCGAAGTCCGCGCGCTTCATCTCGACGTCCAGGCCGAGCTCCTTCGCCTCCTCGATGGTCCTGATGAGCTCTGCGGGATAAAGGATAATCTTCGAGGGGATGCATCCTCGTGTCAGGCAGATGCCGCCAGGCTCGTCCTTGTCTATGACGGCGATCTTGATCCTGGGGTTCTGCTGGATCATGGGGTCGACTATGTTCATGACGGAGCCAGTCCCGATTGCGATCAGGTCGTACTGCTTCAATGGAGACGTCCAAGGAGCGGTTCGGTAGTTAAGTCTCTGGTACAGGAGCACGTGGGGGAACTGCTCCTCCGCCGCGACGAGTCTCACCGTTGGCTCGGCCTGTCATTTGCGTTGCGCAAGCATCGAGGGAAGGACCCATCTGTTCCCCCACGTCCTCAGGGCCTCGACGACGGGCCTCAGCTGCTCCCCCATCTGGGTGAGCTGGTATTGGACCATGAAAGGCTGGGTCTTCAGGACCTCCCTTCTCACTATCCCCTCTGATACAAGGTACTTCAGTACCCTGGAGAGCGTCTTAGCGTCGACCCCGTCTGCTGCCCTCAGGAGCTCGTTGAACCTCATCGGCCGGTCCAACAGGTATCTGACGACGACCAAGCGCCACTCGTTCCCTACCTTCCTGACCGACTCCACGACAGGGCAGAGCTCCTTCACCTCCATGGATTCCGTCTTCCTAACTGGCATTGATGCCTCCTGAGGGCGCTGGGGCCAACAACCTATATTAACTTTCATTCTGCTACTAGATAGCATGAATCTATCTGAAAGCTCGCGAGAGCAAAGGAACATGCGGCTGATGCAGACCCTGGACGACGCCTGGAACGCCGGCCCTGGGAGCCCGCTCTGGGAGACGTTCAAGGAGCGCCATACCGAGGACGTGAAAGTCTACTGGCCGGGGTGAGCTCCTCCTCTATCCTCACCTGAAACATCGCAAGGAAGCCCACACGCTCTAGCCGTGGGTAGCTTGTAGAACAAACATCGTAGAGCGCAGACTCGGTCCGCGTCCTTCCCCATCCACGGAGGAGAGCGTTGGCATGCGAGGTTAAATACACATACATGCACATATAGTCGCATGGGCCACAAGACGATAACGGTCTCCGACGAGGCCTACGATGCTCTCGCGAAGTCTCGGCTGGCGAACGAGTCTTTCACCAAGGTCATACTCCGCCTGACCACCGGCAAGGGGAGCGCCAGGATGCTCTTGCAGCACCTGAAATCGTCTGCCTCGGACGAAGAGCTCGCCCTCCGGGTAGAAGCTGCGATGAAGAGAACGAGGAGGGCGCGTCTCAGGCCCGCCGAAGCATAGCCAGGGTCGGGCATTGGTCTGCCTCGACACGTCTGTCCTGATCGCGCTGATAAGGAAGGACCGCGCCGCTGTTGGGGCCCTGGAGGCCGAGGCGGAGAAGGGAGGGGTGGTCTCCACGACGCCCGTCAACCTGTGCGAGCTGTACGCAGGGGCCGCCGGGGCGAGGGAACCCGAGAGGGAGCTTTCGAGGGTGGATGAGCTCGTCGCCCGCCTGGTCGTCCTCGAGTTCGGGGCCGGAGCCGCAAGGAGGTACGGCGAACTCGCACGAGCAGAAGCGCTCCGGAGGGAACCCATAGGCGACTTTGACATGATAATAGCTTCGATAGCGCTGCAGCACAAGGAGAGGCTGGCGACGCGGAACGTCAAGCACTTCGTGAGGGTGCCGGGGCTCGTGGTGGAAGAGTGGTAGGCAACACTCGGCCGCGACCACTGGGTTTCCATCACAACAGCCCGGGGTGCCTCGGCTCAGTAGCGCTTTCCTCAGAGGCCCGGACGATCCGTCGGACGGCTTGCCTCTCCGCGCTGCGCTTCGCCCACCCGCACCCGCCTTCGGGTTCGACGAGGCGCTCAGGGTCTCCCTCCTTAGAAGACTCTCTGGCCCATCTGACCCGATTTCAGATGGACTAAGACCCAAGCTGCGAGCTGTTCCCCGGGGGAGAAGGGCCGTCCTGCGGAAGGTGACATAGCCGCGCTCTCCCTTAGAGTCATTACCCCGTTCAACCACCGTTGAACTTCGGGCCGGCGGAGTTGTACGGGGACCCATGTCTGTGCCGTTCGTCCAAGGAAGCCAGGCTCGGCCGCCTTCCGTTCCGCTCCCATGCTGGATAAGACCAAATCTATGTCACTTTGCCACCCCTATACTCCTTTGGGGAGGGCCGGTCGGCCTGGAACTTCTTCTTCAGGGCCGTGCCTCTGAAGGTCAGGCGGTCCCCCTCGGTGTGGGGGCAGACGCTCTCCTTGGCTATCCCCTCGCACTCCTTGCAGTAATGGAACTCCCTCATGGGGACCATCTCTACGCCGAGTCCGACGCCAACCATACGCCGGCTGGCGCCCAACCGGACAGGCGACGAGTGGACTGGATGTGGGCAAACGCATCCCTAGTGGGTCGATTCTCAGTCTTGCCCACAACTGATAAATACGGGCGGAGCCTCTCTGAGTCTCATGTCGGTGGTGGAGGTCGACGAAAGGGGGCGCTTCACCATCCCGAAGGAAATGAGGGTGGACGCAGACAGGGCCCTCATCATCCCGCTGGGGGGGTCGTACATGGTGGTCCCGATCCCGAAGGTGCCGCTCGAGTTCGGCATCAAAGATTCCGGCGCCTCGGCCAAGGCGAAGGCGGAGAAGAGGTTGTCCGATGAAGTAAGAGCCCGGGAAAAGAGGCGGCAGCGTGATAATCGAGTCTGACATCCTGGTCGCGCATTCAAAGAAGAGCGACTGGCTGAAAGGGGTGGCAGACCCCCTCTTCAAGAAGATGGAAGAGGGCAAGACGGCGATGAAGACCTCATCTGCAGCGCTCCTGGAGCTCTACTATGTCCTTGAGGACGCGGGCTATGGGAAGGAAGCGATACTGGCGAAGCAGGCCGAGCTGGCCTCCGTCAGGGGCCTCACAATAATGCCCCTCACGTCAGAGGTGATCCTCGCCGCCCAGTCCGTGATGAGGACGTTCAGGGTGCCTGGCCTCTTCGACGCCATCTACGCCGCCACGGCCCTGAACCAAGACGACGAGCGGAAGATACTCTCAACAGACGAAGTATATGACAGGGTGGCGGGGATAACACGGGTGGACCCGCGCACCTACCGACCCTGAGGAGCGCCCGCGCCCCCTCCGCGGCGTGGCGACCCGCAGGGCCATCGTTTTGGGCACCCTCGTGGCCGATGTGAGGGGCGTTCCCTAGTCTGGAAGGCGATTATGTCATTCCAGCCCTTCTCGTTGAAAGGAACGCGCGTCCCCTTTGGGGGAGGAGGGTGACGTCGTCGAACCTCGTCTCCCGTTTTGCCACCCGGACCAGCTTCCCGGACGCGACAGAATCGGGCGAGGCGAGGGCCTTGGCAAGGAAGCCGTGCTAATCCTCTGGAGGTACTTGCGCGCGAAACAGAGTGGGAGGAAGCCAGCCTACCGTCATAACGGCGACTCAGCTGAACACGGCGCCAGGCGGCCGGTCCCACCTGAGCAGAGTCGTCAGTCTCGCAGAGGAGACCATTTGTGTAAGGAATCCTTACGGCATGCAAGGCAATGAGCGAACAGATCGTGAAGGTCACGTCGAAGGGGCAGCTGACGATACCATCGAGCATCAGGCGAGAGGCAGGGATGGACAGAGGAAGCTACATCTACATGAAACCCATCGGCGGACTCGGGGTGATGAAAAAGGTCCACGACCTCAGCGTAGATGAGATTTCTTCGGTCCTCGAAGAGGTCGCAGGCAAGAAGGGCATCACGAGGTCCCTCCTGCTCGGAGAGGCAGAAAGGGCGAGGGGCAGGCTTTGGAAGGAGAGGTATGGCAAAGCCCCGCGTGATGCTTGACAACAACATCCTCGTCTCCGGCCTGGTCTTTCGGAGGGGAAACGAGCACGAAGTCCTCCGCAAGGTGGAAGACAAGAAGGTGACGCTCGTCCTGCCAGATTCCGTCGTGGCCGAAGCGAGAGAAGTGTTCGCGGAGAAGTTCAAGGGGTTCGAGGGCCTGCTTGAGCTGTCCCTTGAAAGGGTGAAGCCGGACGCTGAATCAGTCTCCCTGAGCCAGGTCTTGATCCGGGCCGAGAAGGTCGAGGAGCAGGCGCAAGGCGGCAAAGGCGCCACCTTCTATGCGGCGGTGCAGATTGCGGGGCCTGATTACGCGGTCACAGGGGACAGAGTGCTAAGGGAGGACCTCCTGAAATCGGACGCCGCAAAGGGGACG
Source organism: archaeon (assembly GCA_021800855.1). Taxonomy (GTDB): domain Archaea; phylum Thermoproteota; class Nitrososphaeria; order Nitrososphaerales; family Gagatemarchaeaceae; genus UBA183. Next base: position 10,286 of record JAJYYP010000016.1, read on the forward strand.
AGGGTCGTGACGAGCAAAGAGCTCTAGGGGCGCTTAAAGATGGGCGCCTGATCGCGTCACGGTCCTACAGCGGCGCTTTTACGGGAGAAACGCCATAGGGTTGGCACTTTGGTGTCCGGGTACGAAGGCAAATCCAGGAAACGAACCCCCCGCGGTTCGATTCCCGTCGGGCCCGCATAAAAAATTAAGCGAAACCTTAATTGTAGAAGGCGCGCCGACAGTTCCGTGCCCAACGTGGCAAAGTACGGCCACCTCCTTTCGGACCCGGATGTGAAGAGGTGGCGCGACAACCTCGCCGCGGCCTCCCCCATCACCGCTGAAGTGTATCTCTGTACCCTTGGACTTTAGAATCCTGCGCCGGGCATCCCTTCCGATAGCGGAACCGAGCCACGCGGTATGGTTGGCTAGTATATGGTATGCGGCCCGCACCGCAGGAACACCACGGTCTTCTCGTGTGGATCAACCGAATAGAGGACCCTGATTGCGCGTCCAACGTCGTAGCCATAGGCTCCCTTCCACTTGCCATACTTGGGCCTTCCAAGAGTCATCTGATTGTCCGAATCCAGAATGTCCCTGATTGCGAGGTTCGTGTAGTCTCTTCTGAAGGTGGGAGCGTATGCGGGGGACCACGGCAAGGTCGCTCAGCGGGTCTCTAGGTCTCGTATCATCTGCTTCGCGTTCTTGAAACGCTTGATTCTTCCTTCCCTCATTTCCTTGAGCGCCTGGTCAGTCTTTTCGCGGTAGGCAGGGTCGAGTATCTCCCAGGTCTGTTCTCTGATCGCCTCGTCGCTTGCGCTCTTCTCCACCTCGTCCCTGAGCATGGCCACCAAGTGCTCTACAGTCTCCTTGTCGACCAGGTACTTCTGTACCGTCCTTGTCATGTACAACTGTCAGACGCTCCCAGCAGTAAGTAAGCAAATTGGAAGGCATCGTCTACGCGTTGCCGATCCGGTGCATCGCTCGCCTGCACCAGCCGACATCCTTCAGGCTCGGACTTCGCTCCGGGGCAAATTCACCCCCCGCGATGCCTGACGGCACCGCTCGCTAACGCTCGCTTCGCTCCCCCTCTTTGCCCCTCCGTTCGTCCTTCGCCTTCACCCCGCCTCGAAGCGGGGCCCTCGCTCGTCTACTCGCTCGGGGGGTGTCAGCTGGTGCAGGCTCGCCAGGGAGGGGGGAGAGAATTGGGCTCCGTTTGGGAAACAGAGACCAAGACGGGGGTGATGCCCTCCAAGGGCGAAAGATACTCGTTGCCCTGATTCGGACACCACTGACGGCCAAGAAACATTTCGGTGCTCTTTCCTCTACGAGTTATATAACATGAGCATATTGGAGAATGGTCGCTGGTGTGTCGTATTGTTTGTGTAACTCCACTTTGCACCACACGATTGTCCTAGTCTCGCGAAAAACCGTGGGAGAGGTCAAGCAATCCGCTTGATCTCCTTTGACTTCTTCATCCTCAGAAGAACGTATACGACCGCGCCGAGAGTGATGAGTGTGATAATGGTCGCAAATGCGCTTTCTGGGTCGAACGCGAGGCTCATCTAGCAACTACCGTATCGTGTGCCACCTGGTAGTCCATACCAAACTGTTTGGCATGAGCTTGGGCCGCCGTATATGTATCCCTGGATTCCGTAGTCATAGCAGTAGCCGAAGGGAAGGCAGAATTGGTAGATGGCTGCAGATTCCGAATAGGTGACTGAATAGGTGTTCCCTGACCCAGGAGATGGGGTGACTCCAATGCTATTGACCCGTACTTGCCACGCGAGATACAGTGCGTAGTTTCCAGAGTCTCCGGCTGCGGTCCAGGTTGTTATGACCCCGTTAGAAGAGGACCAAGACCCTTGCAGGCAGACCTGCCAGTCAAGGACACCCAAGATGCTCCTTTCCCAGACACAGGTATTGACGCTGTAGGCCGGGTCGCCGGTGTGTTGAGTGGACGTCTGAGTATAGATTTCGCCCCCGTTGACTTGGTAGCAATGGTGGAACTTGAAGACGGGACCTCGGCAAGGGACGGTGACGCCGAGATCAGGTGGGGAGCCGCTAGTGTGCCGAAAGTCAACAGAGAATTTATTTTATTCATCATTCTTTCTTTTTAGCAAGGCGTTCTTAAAAATATTATGCAAATTCTTAATTTGGGCGTCTAGGCATCCCCCACGCGGCTTGGACACTATCCTTGTTCTCCCACCATGTTCAAAGTCGTTATGACCAGGCAACACCGTCCTAACGGGCATTGTGGGAAGGCTGGAACAGAGCGTCTCTTGAAGGATTCCCTTGAAGAATTAATTGCATCCCTTCCTGCCCAAACCCCCGGACCAAGGCCAACTTCTCATGAGCCTGCATTAGGACCCGCATGGAAAATTAAGCGGTCCCGTCGGGTCCGCGACAACCCTTAAATCCTTGTAGACGGCCATGTTTACAAGCTGTGACAACCACGCAGGTGCAGGTCAGGATTCCAGAGGAGCTCGTGAATGAAATAGACCGCTGGATCGCCCAAGGTAGATTCTCGAGTCGAAGCGAAGCAGTCAAGACCATCGTGACACTCTACAAGGAGCGCGAGCGTACGCGAAAATTCTACGAAATGCTGTCGACTGAGAGCGAAGAAGCGAGGAAGCACCCTGAATCCCTGATACCTTTGAAAGACGTCTTTTGACGTTCTCCGTACTGTTTCGGCCAAAGGCTGCGAGGTCTCTGAGGAAGCTCCAGCGGTCATTTGGGACGCGTATCCAGGAGTCGCTCAAAGTTCTCGAACGTTCTCCCGAAGTTGGGGAGCAATTGAAACCTTCCAAGTTCTGGGAAATCAGGGTAGGTGACTACCGCGTAATCTACGAGATTGATAAGGCATCAAATCGTGTCATCGTTCTCTTCGTTGGTCATAGGAAGAATGTCTATGATGAATTTTCAAGATTGGTCTGATCGCTTGGTCGTATCGAGTAGTCAGGCGGGTTCTGGTCCAGTTCCAGCAGGGTATACCTAGCGGGTCCGGTCGGGCCCGAACCCGTTGCCGTGGTCTCCCGAGCCGCCCCCAACGCATCGCCCCTGTCTTCTCGACAGCAATCCGCCAGGGATTCGTTGCTCCTGTCGGCCTCACGGCAACAGCAGACAGACGATTGTTAGAGCTGCCAGAAGAGCGACAGGCGACGAGCGGATCGAAGGGCGGGTCAGCCGGCTCCTCCGGTTTCGGGGGCGCTTAATCCCGCATCTGCAGGCTCGAATCCCGGCCGGGGGTTGATTCACGCCCCCTCAGACTGCCCCCCTCCGTTGCCAACCTTATAACGCAAGACTGAAGCTTCTCGCCCCGAGTGTTTGGCGAGAATAAGGTTCACTAGACACGCTGAACAAAAGTTCGAAGTGGTTCAGTCCTACGGTTTCGACGTATCTCGAAGTTTGGTCGAAAGGGCCATTTCGGCTCCGGACCACACCGCGCGGAGAGGCGTCCAGACCTTCTCGACGGTGGTCCTCGACGACAAAGTTCGGTCTGAGGGTGGTGCACGAAGAGCGGAAAGGCATTATAGTAGTGATAACCTTCTATCCGATCGAGAGGAAGAGAATTGGCCTATAGGATGAAGTACGATTCTGATGCCGACGTTCTATCCGTCATGTTGAAGGAGAAGGGGAAACTCTCGCACGCCGAGGAGGTTGGCGATGTGATCCTCCACGTGGATAAGGAAGGCAGGCCCCTTTTTTTCGAAGTCCTGAACGCCAGCAAGGTCGTCCCCAAGATGGTTCAGGCCATGGCTCGGGGCGAAGTCGTTGCCTAGACGCCGTTCGTATATTCCTGAATGGGAGTTCCGCCATCTTCTATCCGAGATAATCGAGGAGGATAGGCGCGTCCTAGAGGCGATCGGTAATCTCTGAACGCCTCTCGATAGTCTGAGCCCTGCTTTCCCCGTCTCGAAGGCGCTTAAGCCCGCGCCTGCGGCCCGAATCCCGGGCGGGGCATTGAGCCTGTAGGCTTCCTTTCTGGGGTTGCTAGCTGACGCGAATTCTTCACGGCGAGGCTTTGGAAAACGACCCCTGGTTCGGGCATCAGATTAACAATCGGATCCCATTCTGGGTCAATTCGACGGCGCCGGTCGACGCCGCACGGTGTACCGTGCCAGAAACAGAGCCGAACTCGGTTCGAGTCCTAAGTTTTGGATGCACCGCAGGAGGTCATGGGCGGTCATCCAGGCCTTCGGTATAGGAGCGCCACCCTGTCTCGATCACCGACAACTAGTTTGGCGGGACCTTCAGCTGAGCGGCTCTGATTTCTTCCGAGGCGCGGGGCCTCGCGGCCAGAGTCAAATTTGCAGTTGGAATTGGTATCAAAAAGCGAGGTTAACCGTCCCGGTCGGCCCACCTCTACCCCGAGAGCCAAGTCGTTGAGCCTTCGTGGGCCCCCCTCTGTGGTTTTGAGTGGGGACCCTGCCACAGCCAGACTATGGTTGGCCTGTTGATGTACGGATTCGCTCGTTGCAGCGAGATTCGATGACGATCCGCCTCAGCTCGCGGGTCAGCTCCGACACTTCGTGAATCTCCGCAGTCAAGACCGCCCTCCAGCACCCACACCCGCGTTTTACGATGCTAGTCAATTGAAGTGCACTATCTGCAGAGCGAAGCGTGAGGAAGGGCTTGATCGAGAAAATGGCAGAGAAGACAGGGAGGATGCAAGAAAGAGAGAGTTGGGAGATATCAACCAAGCAGCGACTCTCTGCCCTTTCGCTGCAGAACTGTCAGATGTTGATTCTTTGGTACCGGCAGTGCAGGGCAGATGACCCCGGCAGAGACCAGTCTCATTCCCTCGGTTCCGCTCTGTTTCTGCACGTAGAGCGAGAGGAGGGCCCTTCCTTCGTCCTGTAAAGAGCCAGCCTCCCAAGGGTCCTCCAGTCGCCGTCGAGCCTCCTCAGCTGGACGCTCACGACTTCGTCCTGGGGATTCGGCCTTCCCGGCCACACCGCGACGTTGAAGAAATCGCCCCCTCCGAGCTTCAGGGAGAAGCCGTACTTCGGGCGGTTCTTCTCGCCCATGAACAGCACGACTTTGCTTCTATTTATTGGCATGAGCCCTCATGACGTCTTCGGAAATGGTGGGGTGTGGAGGGGAGCCTGGGCGAAGCCACAGGCTTACGGGGAACCGAGCATGTTGACCGGCACATCGGCCTTCCGTGCCGTGCGTCGGGTCTTTTCTATGCAGGGGAATCACCGGATTGGCAAGGGCCCACAGCAGCCTCGGGCCTCGAACCAGGCGTCCGTGGTCGCTCTTTCCATAACTTCCCGAACTTGCGAAGGCCTGAAACGAGCTCCTTGGCGCGCGACTCCGGGGCCGCGTCTGAGAGTTCAAGGACCGCGCCGGAAACCTCGCCCAGCTACCACTCCGCCTGCACGACGCCCCTGATCGACTCGTCCGTGGTTATCACCTGGGAGCCCGACTCCTCGGCCAGGGCGGCTATCAGGGAGTCGAAGTAGTCCATACCCTTCCCCTGGAGCTCCACCGCCGACCGGAGCGACGACGGCGTGTTGGAGACGACCTTCGCGGCCGGGATCGCTCCTTCCAGCGCTCCCCAGGACGTCCCCCTCTCGGATTCGGTGTACCCCCTGACCTTCATCACCAGGTCCGCTTCGACGAGGGACGTGACGGGCACGAACACGTCTTCATCCCGGCCGACCCTCTCCAGATGGTGGACCGAGCGCCTGTGCTCCCCGTCCTTCGGGTTCAGGAACCCGATGATGGCGACCGTGTCAACGAGCTTCATTCTTCTCGCGGGCAGACTCGGTGAGGTACGCCGTGGCTTCATGGCTCTCCTCTTTCCATCCGGACAGTTTCCTGACCCCGATCTCCCTGGCCCTGGCCTTGAAGACCTCGGGGTCCGACAGCTCTACGCTTCCCGCGCCCCTCGCCCTCGCCACCAGCTCTGCACCGGGGGTTATGCCAGCCGCCTCCCTGATTCTCTTCGGGAGCACCAGCCTCCCCTTGTCGTCCATCGAGACCGTCTCGCTCACGTTACAGGAGTCACAGTCCCACTATATAAGAAAAGTGGGAAAAGAATGCCTCTATTGGGAGGGAGTTACCTGGTCTGAGCGCGCCGAATCCCACAGGCCTCAGGGACTGTCGGCTTCCGAGGACGCGGTACGCTGCCTTGCAGTCGAGCCCCTTCTCCCCAGCCGGGTGCCGCGGCCCCGAAACGATGCACGCTCACGGCTGGCAGCAGGTCGCGCCGCCATTGTCATGATCCCCGAAACAGCCATCGGCGAGTTCGCCTACGTCGCCCTTAAAGGCCGCCTGGAGCCTCGCGACCCGAATCCCGAAGTCATGGAACTGATGAGGGAAATCGACGCTTCGTCCTATCTTAGGGCCGCTTCCATGGACTCGGCCGCCTGAGAAAAGTCCCTCGACAGCGCCATGCCGGAGCTTCACGACAGGACGATCTACTCCATCGCGTCGGCGAAGGGGGCATCCGCGATGACCACCCCCCGACAAAGAGTTGAAGCTCTCGGGCTTCCCGACTCTTTGGTGAAGGTCACCAAGATGAGCGGCTCGGAGGGATGCCAGCGGTCGTGGCCGCTCTTGTGGCATGATCATTGCGTCCTCTTTGGTTGTCGCGTGAAGTGGGGGGCACATGTCGCTTGGTCCTCTTGCCCACATGTATTTTGATGGCGTGACGATTTAAATATGTGGACAACTAAATAGAACCGGCATGGCGTCGAAGACCATAACCGTCAACGTCCGGGCGGACGTGGAAGAGAAGTTCAGGAGGGTGGCCGCCTCCACCCATGGCAGGAAGAAAGGCTATCTCGGGCGTGCGCTCACAGAGGCGATGGAGAAGTGGGCGCGCGAGAAGGAGGAGGGCGACGCCGTGGTCCAGACCCTCGGCATCCTGGACCAGGGGCTGGAATTGAAGGGCCTCAGGTACCGGCGCCGAGAAGAGCTCCATGAAAGATAGGTACTTCTTCGACACGAACATCATCGCATACGCCTTCGACAGGAGCGACAGAGCCAAGTGGGAGGTCTGCCGGGGGCTTGTTCGGGAAGGCTTCCAGGGTGGGTCCGGCTGTTCCGTTTCGAGCCAGGTCCTCGCCGAGCTCTTCGTGGTGTTGACAGCCAAGGTGGGGAAGCCTGTGCCACCAAAGAAGGCGAGCACCATAGTGAGGAGCTTCATCGATTCGCCTTCCTGGACGAAGCTGAATTACGACCACCGGACGGTCAGCCGAGCGGTCGCCGACTCTGGCTCGACGTCGGCTCACTTCTGGGACCTCCTGATAGCCGAGACCATGAGGGACGCCGGCGTGAAGAGAATCTACACGGAGAACGTGAAAGACTTCGAGGGGGTATCGTGGGTCGAGCCGGTCAACCCTCTGCGTCCGCGCCCGGCCCGCTAGCTCCCCCAGCCATACCACCGGCCCGTCGCAGCTCGCCTCCGGGTCAGACTCGCCTGCGTCGATGAAGGTCCGGCTCAGTCGGCCCCTCGTACGGGTCCTGGATGCCCGACTTCTTGCCGACCTCGAAGCCCGGCGCGTCGTCGAGTTCGAAGGACTTGGGGCGCCCGAGGAAGAGGAAGCGGCGGAGGGCGCACTTTCGTCGGTCCCCCTGCAAGGCGCTGTTCAGGCCGAGCTTCACGGCCTCCGCATGCGACCTCTCGTCTCCCGTGAGAAAGCGGGCGGCCTCCGCGGCCTTGGCGGTGGCGAGCTGGGCGCATCGGCCTGATAGACGTGCGCCGCCCTCCGAAGAAACGGTCAACCCTGAGGGAACGGCTCAGGACGGAACGTCGGCGGCTCATCGTGGGTGCTTGGCCTGCTCTTCCAGGGCCCGTCCGGCGGTCCTCGCTATAGCCTCGCCCGCTGTGAACCTCGACCTCCACCCTTCGACGTCCTCCTCCGACGGCAAGCGGTCCCTCTGACGCCGGCCGAGCTCCTCCAGGAAGCCCTTCAGTCTCATGGTTTCCATCCCCTGAATCCCTGAAGGTAAAGCAGGTGCCGGTCTCCGCGACTATGGGCTCGGCCGTCAAAGCCAGACCGCACTCTAAAGACGGTTGCCAGACGGGTCGCCATCGACCTCACCGACCCGCCGACCTGCCCTTACGAGCTTCGACGATGATTCGTAGCGGGGAACTCCAATGGCGCTCAACGTCTTCGGCGCCTCCCCTTCGGAAGCAGGTCGAGCATCTCGGCCACCGTCACGATCCTCACCCCTCTGAATCCCTTCATCTCGAGCAGGTGCCTGTCTCCCGTGACGACGTGCGAGGCTCTCCCCCGACAGGCCGTGCCGAGGACGACCTCGTCGTCGGGGTCTTCCGGGACCGCTCCTGGGAAGCGTTGCGGTGCGACGGTGGTGGCTGCCCTGGCGATGAGGGAGACGAGCTTGTCTGCCTGCTCGGGCGTCGCATTGATCTTCTCCCTGGACAGGACGTCCGCAAGCTCGGCCAGCAGCTGGGAGGATGTCACAAGCTCGTGCCGTTTCACGAGTTCGGAGATGAGGCGCCTGGGCTTTCCATGACCTACGAATGCCGAGACGAGCACGTTGGTGTCGGGGGCGACTCGCAGCTTCTCAGGCGCCCTTCGGCCTCGGCCTCTCCCGCCGGTAGGCCTGGACCGCTGCCAGGATCTCCCGTTCCGTAGGCCTCTTCGTGCCCTTTCGCGTGCCGTCTATCTCGCGGAAGAGCGCGTCCAACTCCTCGCCCTGGGTCGGGGCCTCGATCTTTGAGGCTACCAGCTTTCCGCGGAACCCGTAGATGGCCAGCTTCGTCCTCGGCTTTATCCCGAGCTCCCTTCTCACCCGAAGAGGTATGACGACCTGGCCCTTGGTCCCGACGGTCGCTATTTCGGGTTCTTCCATAGGTATGATTTTCATACTTTCTTGATAAACGTTCCTCCCTCGACCTCGGCGTCGGTCAGACTCTTGTCTGCTAAAGTCGCCAGGGGAGCCAGACCGCTGAGGCAGAGCACGCGGCCCGACGATGCGCAGGGAAGGGCCATCTCGTCGGGTCCCCGGCAGGACGCTCTTCAGGCCGAGCTTCGAAGCCTCCTCGCGTGGCCTCTCGTCCCGTCCGCGGCTCGTCGATGACGTCGGTCCTCAGCGCGAGCACCGGCGCCCGCCGGGAGGACAGCGGCCCATGGAACGGGTCGGCCGGCGCGCCCTAGGCCTTCGACCTGTATTCCTCGACGTGGACGGCGTGCTCGACCCTGGACAGCTTCGCGAGCAGCCTCTCGTCGGCCGTGTACATCCGCCTCCCCAGCATCCTGGCAAGGGCGACGTAGGCGGCGTCGTACAGGGTGATCCCGTAAGTGACGGCGTCAGAGACCGAAGCCTCGGCCAGTTCGCCGAGGACGGGGCTCAGGGCGAGCCTGTAGCGCTCCAGGGCGCCGGCCGCCGTCTTCAGCTCCTCCAGGCCGTAGCCTGGCCCGTAGCGGAGGGCGTTCAGGACCTCGAACGGGAGGAGCTGCGTCGACCAGATGTCAGTCTTCCCGGCCTGGTAGTCGTCCCTCGCCCGCAGCGCGGCGTCCGTGTGCTTCTCTTCGACGAACCACTTGACCACGACCGAAGCGTCGAGGACGACTATCTCCTTGCCTCTCTCCACTTCCTTATCTCCTCGGTGGAGCTCCACCCTTCCGCCGACCTCCTGACCGAGTCGGTCAGCCTGACGGCTTCCCTGACCTCTTCAGGGTCCACGCGCCGGCCTTTGAGCTCCTCCTCGGCGACGGCCCGCCTGATCGCCTGCCTTATCGTCTCGCTCCAGTTCACGTTGGAGAAGCGCTTCATCTTCTCCTTGAGCTCCCTGTCCACCTTTATGCTGACGACTTCCATAGGCTGGGTCGGTGATATGATGCTGGTAATTTAAAGATTACCGGTGCCGGAGCTCAGGCGGACGAAGCCCCTCGTCTCGCTCCCCGCCCCCGTCAACGACGACCGCACCCCGGGACCCCTTGGCGCCGTCGTCCTGAGCCGCGGCTAGAACTCCCGGGCGTGCACTCGGAACCCCAGGGCCGCCAGTGCGCAAGCCGCTCCGTAGAAGACGGTCGGCGCGACGTACCCGGGAGACGCCAACTATGGTCCGAGCTCTGGGAGCGCCCAGCTCCACGTCTTCGCCCCAGCCCAGGGAGTCCAGATGCTGACACAATTGAAGGACTCCATGGGGCTCCAGCATGGGACCTCCACAAGCCTGGACTCGAAGCTCAACGCGTCCCTGGCTTCCATCGAGGCGGGGGACTACCGCGCCGCTGCCGGCCAGCTGGAGTCCTTCGTGAACGAGGTCAACGCCCAGACGGGCCAGCACATTACCAGGCCCAGGCGCAGACCTGACCGGGGTTGCCGTTTGCGGATGATTTCCCTCTCCGCCCCTCTTCTCTTTTTGAACGATTTCTTGAGCAGCCAGGGTTACGCTGCCCATGTATTCCTGAGACGGTCCCGCATGGACCGAGCGCTTGGGGAAGGCTTCTGTTCAGCTGCCGCAGGACAGCAGTTTGCCATTCACCCAGAGTCTGACCAACTCGACCAGTGCGTCCGCATATCCCCCCTTGTTCGCGCGCAGCCTCTGCTCTGGGTTTATCCTTTCGTGCCCCCATTCCGGGTGCAGCGCGTGCAGCAGTTCGTGCATGAAGACCACGGTCAGAGCCCTCTGTTTCCATGGGACCGATTCCGCTAGCACTGGATGGACACCTATGGGGAAATGGCGGGAGCCTCTTCCGACGGTGATGTAGGCGTAGGCGTCCCACCGGTCCCTCTGTATGTACACGTCATAGGTCGTGTCTCTGAAGAAGGACTCGGGATCGCATGTACAGAACCTGTGGTGGGTCTTCATCACTGCTTTTGCGGCCTCCAGGCAGTCAGCCATCCAGTTAGGGGGACCGGACGCGGGGTACGACGGCATGGTTTCCTGGATGGGTGGGGCTCGTGGCTCCGGATGGCCTCGGCCTCCGCGATCCGGTCAACGGGTGGTAGAGGTCTTCGTGCCGAGGTCGCCTTCCTGGTCGGGTGCGACTCCGTTCGCCGAGCTCGACCGGTCCGAAGGGCGAAGAGGCAGCAGGCGTCAGGTCCTCCCCCGCGACAGTGGTTCAGGACAGCACTAGCCCCGGGGGACGCGTCAGCGGCATGGAGAAGGACGCTTTCTCGCAGATGCCTGTCTTCTCGGGGGGGAAGAAGGTCGGGACGACCACGGACGGCAATGTCACGACTCTGCTGCCTGCCGCGTACGACCCCAGGAATGCGCTTGAATGTACTGCGACCTAACCTCTCGGCTCGTTGAGCCTCGTCCGGGGGCTTGCGTCATGGCCGAGACTCTACCCTGCGCTCCGCCAACTCGTACGTCTTCGCCAGCCCGTCGGCCAGCCTGGAATAGAAAGAGTTAAGACCATTTAGGGAAAACATAGTTGAAATTGACATTCATTGAGAGGACATTGCTGGGCGACCTCAAGACTTGGATCGACAGGAGGGAGATACTCGCCGTAAAAGGGCCCAGGCAGTCCGGAAAGACGACGCTCCTGAAGAAGCTCGCCGAATGGCTCCGTGACGAAAAAGGGGTGGACGAGGCGCACGTCGTCTACGTCACTCTCGAAGACAGGGAGCAGCTGGACGACATGTCCCAGAACCCCAAGGACTTCGTCCGTCGACGGCTCGTCGACGGGGGGAGGCACTACCTCCTGTTGGACGAGGCGCAGTACCTCCCTGAGCTGGGGAAGAGGCTCAAGCTCGTCTACGACCTCTTCGACAACGTGAAGATGGTCGTCACCGGGTCTTCGTCCCTCGAACTGAAGAGGCAGACAGGGAAGTTCCTCGTGGGGAGGATGCTCGAGTTCGAGCTCCTGCCTCTCAGCTTCTTCGAGTTCCTCAGATACAAGGACAGGGGCCTCTCGAGGATGTACGCGGAGTGGAACGGCAGGGTCGTCTCTCTCCTCACTGAGGGGACTCGTTTGGACGTGAAGGAGGACGAGGATGTCTTCACAAGGGACCTGCTCGTCCATCTTAACGAATACTCGAAGTTCGGGGGATACCCGGCCGTGGTCCTGGCGCGGGAAGAGGAAGAGAAGAAGAAGCTGTTGAAGGGGCTCATCAGCACATACATGGACAGGGACATCGTCTCTTTCCTTCAGATCACAGACACGATAAAGTTCAGGAACTTGATGACGGCGCTCGCGGCCACCGCAGGGAGCATGGTCAAGGTGGACCAGCTGGCGAACGAGGTCGGAAGCTACTTCAAAGAGCTGACGTGGCTCC